>JAJPJF010000382.1 GCA_021324415.1 Nostocales cyanobacterium Centralia_MAG_434 | reverse complement strand
GTATTCAATACCGTAGTTACCATGAGCTTCATAAGCAGTACCTGGGTAACGTACTACAAGCTTTGCACTCTCGTTTTGCTCAGTACCCATTTTTCCGGCTAAGAGTGTACTAAAACCATAAGAGAAAGCTTGACCTGTTTGCGGAATCGATAGGTAATTGCTGCCTGGGTCTGTAGGACGCGATCGCCATCGAGATCCTTGGGCAACAGCTGCTACCCGGCCATAGATTTCTGGTCCCCTCAAGTCATTTGGAGGACTAGGCGGTTTCTCGCGTGGTCCAGCAAAATCTCCGTTATCCAGTAGTGTTTGCCATTCTTCTAGCGTCGGTGCTCGTTCACTGCCATCTTGATTGGGTTTAGCAAACATCGCCAAGTTTGCCATATAAACTGGACCATTGCTGTAGAGATGAAGCAGGGTAGAACGTCCGTTCAGTGGTGGGTTGAGAGGACGCACTGGAATTGGCTCATTCATGAGCATGCGGCTTTGTTTGGGCGGAATCACCAGCTGTGCAGGCCATTCATTCTGTCGCTTTCCCCGCAGCACGTCATTCATTGCGCGATCGCCAGGTCCAGCATAAATATTTCCCAAAAGATTGTCCTGCATTGGAGGGAGATCCACAAAAGGTGCATCAGGCTGACTCAAATAACTAGCTGCCTGTAATACGTTGATAGTAACAGGACGGGAGCTAGGATTGTAGACAATAACCCCCAAGTAAAGAGAGCGCAGATCATTTGGAGTCTCAATTGCTCTGGCAATATGGTGAGAAAACAGATCAAACCTGCCCTGAAAAAGAAAGTTGAGATGAGCCGCAGGTACTCTTTTCCCTTGTGGGGGAAATGTAGAGAGCAGAATACCTTCGGTTTTTACTACCTCTGGGTTATTGCTATTGAAGACAGGCACGCTATCTAATTGACCAGGCAAAGGACGCGTCTTTTGGGGAATGACGATCTCCTGTTGTACTGCAGGTGGTGGTACTGCTTGAGCTAGCAGCAATGGGGAAATCAAGTGAAACATCAATTTATCTAAAAAGTTAATTCTTCTTATAGCAGTTCTCTATAATACAGACCATTTTCAGCAATTGTATGCAGCATTTGCTTTTGAGTAGCTCAGTGAGAATAGACAATTATTTTACTCATTAAGGTTGGGTATGGGGTATAGGTAGCAAACAAGAGATTGAACATCTATTAACATAGTTGACTTTGTTCCCACTAAATGACTTAGTTTGATGTCTATCAATCTAGTATCTTTTAAGATGCTATTAGCATCTCTATTAATTTAAAAAAACATATCATTTTTATTTTTTAAATAAAAATTATGATTTATCTTCATTCTGCAAAAATCTTCAGAATTTGTAAAGTGATGCCCTTATCTAGCAATTTCTATAAAGTCATCGTAAAATTTAGTTAAAATACAGACCAATACTCAAGACAAAAAAGTCTAATTGTCCGTAAAATCTATCGGAGCAATTATACACGGAACAATAAATCAATATGAACGTGATTGCCCAAAAGATTTATAACCGCATCTTATGCAATCTTTACGAGATGCCATGTGTACGCAATCCGGCAGAATTTCACTATCAGTTGGCACTCGACAAGCATTTGAATTATCTCCCTGTTCTTGCAACGAAAGACTTAACTTTAGTTAAGACTCTTAGAAGTGAAGGCGTTGCGATAACTTCTTTGGAAGAACTCTCGCTCCCTTCAACTCAAAAAATGATAGACGCATCCAATCATTTAATCCCAAGGATACCACCAAGCATTTCTGGAAATAAACACGAATATGTTGTGCATGCAACATCCGAGCAAATGATGGAGTACCCGGAAATTTTTCTATGGGGGTTGCAAAAACGTTTACTGAACATTGTTGAAAATTACTTAGGTCTACCAGTAGCCTACCATGGTGCTTATTTTCGTAGAGATCTTGCAAACAACGTTAAAGAAAAATCAAGATTATGGCATTTAGACAAAGAAGACCGAAAAGTGATTAAAATCATTGTCTATCCCCATGATGTAAATCATGATGGGGGTCCATTTGAATATATTCCCAGGTCTTTGACACCAACAATCACTCGTTCTTTAAGAGATAAATACAGCTATGTTCAAGACAACATTATTCAAAAGGTGATACCCTCTTCTAAATGGAAATCCTGCACTGGTCCTGCGGGTACAGTCGTTTTTGCTGACACGAGGAATGTCTTTCATCGGGGAAAGATACCTGTAATTGCAGATAGATTCACAATATTTTATGACTACACTTGTAGACAGCCACTACACCCTTTTTACTGTAAGTCTTCTTTGCCTCAAGATAATTTACTTTCACTTACCTCAACACTTTCTATAGAGCAAAGAGAGTGTGTATTTTGGAGATAAAGTTGTCTCACTGAACATTGTAAGAAATTAGCCACTATCTCCGCCTAAGAACTTAGCCACTATTTCAAGCCACTATTTTAATAGAAATAATAATGCAATGCCAGTGATCGCAACCATCACACCAGCGATCGCTCTTAAACTCACTGTCTCTCCCATCCAAATGTTGAGTGGGATCACAAATAATGGGCTAGTCTGCAATAAAGTAAAAGAAATTCCTGTAACAGTAAATTTCAGTGCTGTCTGTTGTAACCAGATTCCTAAATAAGTTCCACAAAAAGAAGCAAAGATAGCCGCTAGAATAACTTGCCGTGATACGACCAAGTTATTGATCTGAAAGTTTCTGTTTTGCTTAGAAAAGGATAGCCAGATTAGGAGAATCACAACGCCTGCACCTAAACGTAGTAAAGCTGCCCATAACGGGCTAACGCTAGTATTAGCTAATGCTGCACGAGAAAGAACTGCCCCGGTTGCATTTGTCATTGCCGTTAGCAAACCAAGACCAATACCTTGCCATAGAGGCGTTGTGGAAGTGTGATCTGTATTAGGGGTACTAGGGGTACGTTCTGTTATGACCCAGGCGACTCCCAAAATAGTCAGCAGAATACCACACCAAGCACCGAAATTTAGATGTTCTTGGAGAAAGATCAGCGCTAGTATTGCCGTAATTGGTGGGGCAAGGGTTCCAATCAGCAAGACGCGACGTGCACCCAAAGAATTGATTGCCGCAAGGAAAGCCGTATCGCCTAAGCCAATACCCACAACACCACTCATCAGAAGTAAAAAGAAGGGAAGTGGTGAGATGCTAGGGAACAATTCACCACGAATGAAGATGGTGAGCAAAAGAAGGGCGATCGCAACGACCCCTTTAATCAGGTTAAGTTGTAATGGTGGGATACGTTTTCCAACGAAACCATACACCACAGAAGCCACAGCCCATAAGCAAGCAGCAAGCAAAGCTGCAACTTCACCTTGAAAATCTGTCAAAGCGGATTTTAAGAGATTAGGAATAATAATATTTAACACCTTTCAAGCAAATAAACTTTAGCACTCAATGCTCCTAACTGCTAATATCATTGCACGAAATTCTTAATACAAATCCTCCTCCTTGTCCTCCTTGTTTGCGGAATGCATCATATTTATAGCGAATTCCTCTTTTTTTATGAATAAGTATTAGCAGTCAAAAGATGTAAGTGCTAAATTAGCCCTACCAATATTACTTATGATATAAAGGTTATATAACTTTTTTCGGATGTAATTACATTCATATTTAAGCCATAACATCTTTTACAAACTCAACGATAATCAGCTCATTGATCATTGGGAGAAGTAAAATGAGGTACTCTTTTGACATTGTAGGCGTGTCACCAGTTTTACAATTTTTTGATCATCAACAACAGAATCTGCAAAAACGACAACTTCTAGGTGTGGAATACATAGGAACACACAAGTGCACGCTGGATTCTGTTATCAAATCTGTAGAACCTGTACCATTAAAATGGGGTTGGGATCTGGATGAAGTTCTCAGCACAGTTATCGAATTTTGGATGAACAATTCAGAAAGTGTTGACTATTGGAAATCACGCTTAATTGATGCCGGTAACAATAATTTACTAGTGGCAAGAGTTGCAGATATCAAAGCTTTGCGAGCAGAATTGGACTCGTTGCTAGGTTGAAGTTGAAAAGAGAGACAGGGGAGACAGGGGAGACAAGGAGAAAAATTGCCTCCTTGTCCTCCTTGTCCTCCTTGTCCTCCTTGTCCTCCTTGTCCTCCTTGTCCTCCTTGTCCTCCTTGTCCTCCTTGTCCTCCTTGTC
>JAJPJF010000305.1 GCA_021324415.1 Nostocales cyanobacterium Centralia_MAG_434 | reverse complement strand
GTTATATTCATTGGTTCAGACAACTAAGTTTTACTTGGTGAAATTGGTCATACTAGGAGTAGTATACATATGAATGTAAAGATTTGTTACGGGATTCAACGTTTCTGAATTTGTTGTTTGTGATAATTTGAGTTGGCAATCTTTCATTGATCAGAGAAAAACATTGTGGATAGTATGCCAACTTCTGACAGGATTATGCAAATAGGAATGGGTTTTTGGAGTGCAAAAACCCTGTTAGCAGCAGTTGAACTCGGTTTATTTGCTGAATTAGCATCATCTTCTCTAGATGCTCACACATTAGCTGGACGTTTAGGAATACACCCACGCTCAGCGCGAGACTTCTTTGACGCTTTGGTAGCTTTGGGTTTGTTAGCAAGAAATGGGGAGAAATACTTTAATACTCCGGAAACTGATCGATTTCTTGTGCGTGGTAAGCCGGACTATATCGGCGGAATGCTAGAAATGGCAAACTCACGACTATATCAATTTTGGGGTTCGCTCACACAAGCATTGCAAACTGGACAACCACAAAGCGAAGTCAAGTACGGAGAAAACTTTTTTACCGCATTGTATTCTGATCCAGAACGTCTGGAAACTTTTCTCAAGAGCATGACTGGTCTAAGCATCGGTTCTGCAAAGGCGATCGCAGAAAAGTTCCCCTGGAGTATGTACAAAACTTTCGTAGATATTGGAACAGCTCAAGGTGGATTGCCGGTGCAGATCGCGTTAGCTCATCCCCACCTGCACGGGGGTGGGTTTGATTTGCCTGTTGTACGTCCAGTTTTTGAGGAATACGTCAATTCTCATGATTTGGGTCAACGCTTGCAGTTTATACCAGGTAACTTCTTTGAAGATCCATTACCTCAAGCCGATGTCTTAGTCATGGGCCATATCCTACATGATTGGAACCTTGAAGAGAAACTGATGCTACTAGCCAAAGCTTATGAGGCACTTCCTTCTGGTGGTGCCCTGATTATTTATGACGCCATTATTGACGACAATCGGTCCGAAAACGCCTTTGGTCTTCTGATGAGCCTGAATATGTTGATTGAAACTCCTGGAGGATTTGATTATACTGGTGCTGATTGTATCGAGTGGATGCGCTCTGTTGGATTCCGTGAAATGCAACAGAAACATTTAATTGGTTTCGATTCAATGATTTTTGGGATTAAGTAATACCAATTCAAAATTCAAAATTCAAAATTCAAAATTCAGAAAGCTAAATTTAACAAGAGTTTTTGATTTTGGATTTGTTGCTGAATTTTTAAAAAGAAGTGGGAAGTGGGGAGTGGGAAATGGGGTATAGCAATAGAGTGTCTCCCTTGTCCTCCTTTTCTTCCTATGATTCTGCTCTATTATGAGCAACTAATATTGTCATCCTTCAATGGGAGGACGTCAACACACAATAGCTTTTCTAAGATAGTGAAGGTGAAAAACCTATTATCTCGTAAATGCATCCAATTGCAGTAACCAAACGAGCAAAATAACTCACTACACCAACCTTCTAAAATTCAACGACAGATCCAAATTTAAAAACCTATGTAAAATCTGGCTTTGTTAATTTTGAATTTTGAATTGGTATGAGTTCCAAGGCGATCGCAAATATATTCAGGAATTAACATTTTTATGGCTGAGCAGAAGCACGTTAACGAAAACACAAAAAATGAAGCTCTGCAACCTTATCGCAAAGATGCAGACGAGAAACTGACAACTAATCAAGGTGTCAAAGTTAACGATACCGACAATTCGCTCAAAGTAGGAACACGCGGACCTTCTTTAAAAGAAGATTTCCACTTTCAAGAAAAGCTGACGCACTTTGATCGAGAACGCATTCCAGAACGAGTGGTTCATGCGCGGGGGTCGGGTGCTCACGGCTATTTCCAACCCTACGAATCGATGGCAGAATTTACTAAGGCAAAATTCTTGCAAGATCCATCGATCAAAACGCCTGTCTTTGTTCGTTTTTCAACGGTAGGCGGTTCGCGGGGTTCAGCCGACACAGTGCGGGATGTACGTGGATTTTCAGTCAAATTCTATACTGAAGATGGCAATTATGATTTAGTTGGGAACAACATTCCCGTTTTCTTTATTCAGGACGCGATCAAATTTCCTGACATTGTTCATGCGATCAAGCCTGAACCGGATCACGAGATGCCTCAAGCTTCAACGGCTCATCCAAGCTTTTGGGACTTCATCTCACTGGTACCCGAATCAATGCATATGGTTATGTGGATCTTAAGCGATCGCACTCTCCCTAGAAGCTTGCGCATGATGCAAGGATTTGGTGTACATACCTTCCGTTGGGTGAATGCAGAAGGCAAATCTCGCTTTGTGAAATATCATTGGAAGCCGCTTTTAGGAGTACATTCCAACGTCTTTGATGAAGCACAGAAGCTAGCTGGCAAGGACCCCGACTTTCATCGCCGGGACTTGTGGGATGCAATTGATATGGGCGATTACCCAGAGTATGAACTCGGTGTGCAAATCATTGAAGAATCAGACGAGCATAAATTCGATTTTGACATTTTAGACGCAACTAAACTGATTCCCGAAGAACTAGTTCCCGTCCGTCCCATCGGCAAAATGGTACTGAACCGGAACCCGAATAATTTCTTCGCAGAAACTGAGCAGGTGGCATTCCAACCTTCAAATGTCGTGCCAGGAATTGACTTCAGCGACGATCCACTTTTGCAAGGTCGTTTGTTCTCTTACCACGATACACAACTGCATCGCTTGGGAAGTCCAAATTTTGTCCATCTGCCAATTAACCGTCCAGTCTGTCCATTCCACAACAACCAACAAGATGGACGGATGCAAATGGAAATAAAGACCACCCGCGTCAACTACTCACCAAACTCACTAGGTGAAAATCGTCCAGCGGTGAGTTCAGAAGCAGAAGGTGCGTATGTGCATTATCCTGAACGTGTAGAAGGGAGTAAAGTCCGCGAACGCAGTCCTAGCTTTAAAGACCATTTTAGTCAGGCAACATTATTCTGGAACAGTCTATCACCTGTCGAGAAGGATCACCTAGTAGCTGCAGCTCACTTTGAGTTAGGCAAAGTTGGAGATCAAGGGGTGCGAGAACGAATGGTTGAGCGCTTTAACCATGTGGATCACGAACTAGCCAAACGAGTCGCCCAAGGTATCGGAGTTGCCGCACCAACCCAACCTGTGACGAAAAATCACGGCCAAAGTTCAGAAGCACTGAGCCAAATGAATACAACAAAAACTGCCAAAGGTCGAAAAGTAGCAATTTTGGCAGCAGACGGAGTAGAAGCAGCACAGATTATGACAATCAAGCAAGCTTTGAAAGCCGTTGGCGTCATCGCAGAAGTTGTATCAAAGTTTAAAGGCACAATTAAGAGTGCAGAGGGTCAAGCTATCGAAGTAGATAAGACCTTCTTAACGAGTGCTTCACCCATGTTTGACGCAGTGTATATTCCTGGTGGCTTAAAAAGTGTCGAAGCTTTAAAGATGAATGGCGAAGCCGTACATTTTATCAATGAAGCCTTTAAGCACTGCAAGCCCATTGCCGCAACCGCCGAAGGTGTGGACTTACTTCAAACCTCTAACGTTCAAGATGTTGCACAGTTAGATAAATTTGTGCAAGACGATCAAGGCATTGTTGCCACTCCCAGCACCGATGCCAATGAGATTGCCAAAGTGTTTATCAATGCGATCGCTCAACATCGTCACTGGAAACGCGCTCATAAAGATGCAGTACCAGCTTAATTAGGGGAGTAAGGAGTGGGTACAGAGTTTTTCTCTCTGCTCCTGTGCTCCCTCTAACGCTCTACTATTAGACCAAAGTTTCTAGCGATAATTTTATCTAGCCAACTATCTGGTAGTATTAGGGGTAAAAGCCAGTTGAGAATTAGATTGGGAACGATTGTATAACGGGTTTTGGGATTTTCTAACTCGAACACCTTTCTGATAAACCGTCCAACTTTTTCAGGGGAGTCGCCTGCTTTGCCAAGACTAAGTGCATATTGTTGAAATTTCTCTATTGATTCTGCGTATTCTGTGGAACTGAATCGAGTCATATCTCTAGCTGATTCTTTATCCCAAATGGGTGTATTTACAGCACCGGGTCCAACAATGATAACTTTGACACCTTGGAGTTGTAACTCTCGGCGTAAACTGTGGGATATCCCTTCAAGCGCATGTTTGCTGCCCACATAAGCGCCAATAAAAGGGGATGCAATCTTTCCGCCAACGGAACTAATATTGATAATTCTGCCAGGTTTTGATTTTGGAGATTGTCGAACACATAACAAGGGTAAAAATGCTTGTGTGACTGCAATTGGTGCGATTACATTCACTTCAAACTGCCAACGAATTTCATCAATTGGTTGATAGGCTAGTGGTCCACTCGTTGCAATTCCAGCATTATTGATTAGCCCAGCCAAGCCATGATCTCCAACTATTGTTGTTACTTTGTCCACAGCGCTTTGTAAAGCTTGCTGATCGGTAACATCAAATAAAAGTGGCGTAAAATGAGAACCAATTTCATCCATTAGCCGCTTGCCATCTTCTTGCTTGCGAACACTACCAAACACTTGATAGTCACAAGCAGCAAATTCCTTTGCTGTAGCATATCCAATTCCCGAAGAAACTCCTGTAATCAAAACAGCTTTCACGTTGCCCTCTTGCTTCAACTTGTCGTTTTTTCTCAACCTCACTGTAAACTATGAACTATACTTCAGAGTCAAGCGACAACTATGCAGATCAGCGAACTTGCAAAAAAATCGGGTCTACCAATTGGTACCATCCGCTTCTATGAGAAAAAGGGCTTGCTTGACTCCGCGCTTATTGAACGTAAAAGCAACAATTACAGAGATTATTCAGAGGTCAGCTTAGAGAGATTAACGTTAATCCAGCAAGCGAAACGCTTGGGATTCACGCTCAAAGAGATCCAAAAATGGATCAAAGATCTTGAAAGCGATCGCCTAAGTGTTGATCAAAAACAATCCATTCTCAACCAAAAGCTGAAAGAGATTGACGAACGGATTGAACAATTAAAAACTATAAAAGTTTATTTATCCGCTAAACTTGAACGCTTATACAATTGAGAATTCATTAAGGTGAAAGTTGGTAATAAGCACTAAAGTGCTTGAATCGATTCATGAATCGATCTTTAGAAGCTTCATAAAATGAATAGCGCGATCGCTACTAAAGATGGTTCTCAGCACGTTATTAAATATTTAGCAAAAGTATACAAGTGATTTGCACTTGTGACTCATGATAGCGATCGCCTAAAAAGCACTAACAAACCTAACTGCAGTGAGAGCAACGTTAGATAAAATTGCTTATTTATACATAATTAATATTAACTTGACAGGTACGAGTAAGATGATTAACATAGAAGATTAAATATAAAAATAAAAAAATAATCCAGTCAAAAAAAAGCACAGCAGCCATTAACAGTAAGCATGCAACAATCACTTCCACCAGAAGAACCACAGCCAGAACCAGTAAATAAGGAAATACATATCTTAGATATACTGCAACTCACCCCAGAAGAAAAAGCAGAGGTAGAAGCAGCAGTTAAGGCTAGCAGTACTTTCCTAAATCAACTCATCAAAGAAGGCTTGTTGCTTAAAGCCAGAAAAATCAATACTGAAACCAAGAGACTTGAAGGATTAAGCATAGAGCAACGTCGTCAATCAACTTTTATCGGTGCGGCAACTGCAAACCTCAGACGAACTGCCAACGCCATTGTCACTTGGAATCATGGACAGTACAATAATGATTTGAAAGTTTACATTAATGCATCAATCCTGAGAACCCTCACAGGGTCTAACCTAAATACTATTAAAGACTTTCTTGTTAGCTACCGCACCAATGACCAATTTCTAGAGACGGCAGAGGAGCACAATCAGCGTTACGGATTAGTGGAAGGTGACAATAGAAAGGGTCGTGATGAGTTTGGCAACCGCATTAAGATTGCTGATTTAATTAGAAACTCTTATGCTCCATTGTTGGAACCTACTCAACCAGCCCCAGAAGCATTAGTAGACGCACAACAGCCTCTCGCCCCACAGGTCAAATCACAATCAAAGCCAAAAGTTAAAAAAACTCCACAGCCAGTCGCCCCACGGGTCAAATCACAATCAAAGCCAAAAACTGAAAAAACGCCACCGCATCTAGACATTCAGATCATTGCTCTGTTGTCTCCCGTAGAATTTGCTGAGGCTGTTGATGAACTGCCAGAAGCAGATGTCAAGACACTATGTGAAGCAAAAATGAGCAAATTACGTCAGCACAACAAAGGCAAGTCAGTACATTCTCTTCAAAAGCTCATTTTTCCCTATAGAAAAGAATTTGAAAAATTAGCCCTTAATGCTCACAATACTTATCACCACCAGTATGAAACCCCACGAACCATTACAGACACATGGCAGCCAGTCCCAGGATCGATATATTCTGAGGACAAGAGTAAAGTTTTATCGGAACCTCGGCACTTGGCATTAAAGTATTTAAGGCTAAACGAGCAGGAAAATGAGGCGTTGCTGAATGGAGGGATGAATTGATTTATACTCTAAATGGTTAAAAGTTGGACTTTCTTGAATGTCTGAAATTTCAATGTCAGTAAGCGCTCCAGCTTTGATTGTTTATCAGTATTTGCGGTAGCTATACAG
>JAJPJF010000531.1 GCA_021324415.1 Nostocales cyanobacterium Centralia_MAG_434 | reverse complement strand
GGTATCCCCATCAATGAATTGAGGGGATTTCATTTATGAATAAATTTTTTGTTTTCTCCATAAATAAATTTAGGGGCTTTAAACCAGCTTGGGTGTAGAGTAGGGTGTTCATTTTCTGCAAGAATTTCTTTTTACCTCTACACCCCAAACCCTACCACCTACACCCGTTTTTTCGGTAATTTATTCGTTAATAAAACTAGTAACGTAGCGGCTCATCATTAAAAAACTACAGTAAGCATACATAGATACTGAGTAAAAGTTCAGTTTGTCAAGACCTAAACTAGATGTCTTTTGGTGATTAATCGTACTTAAACAGAGAAAATAGTGCTAAATGAGCGCTAGCCATAATTACAATCCATAATGACAATAAAATCTTCACATAAATTTCATATTTACGTCATATCTATATTTAATAATAAATTTCAAGATCTTTGAGGATAATAATATTTGTCTATTCTTAGATCTACCAAACTACAATTAATTACAACAAATTAACTAACTGACTTCACTGCATCTAAGTCGTAATTTTATTTATAAGCGAGGAAGTCAAATCATTGTGTTTCCACTTAGAACTTTTGAAGAGCAGCAACCACAGCATCAAACATCAGCAGGTTATGAATTTTTGAAAGGAGTGGGTCAGGTAACTGGCAGTACTCTTTTATCATTGACTATGCTGACAAGTTCTATTTTGGCTGGAGGACTAGTCGGTTTAGCAATTAGTTTCCGCAACTTGCCAGATGTCCGACAATTACGTAGTTTTGTCCCTTCTGAAACTACCTATATCTATGATATTAACGGTAAACTATTAACAAGTATTCATGGGGAGGCTAATCGGGAAGTCGTACCTTTAGATGAAATTTCCCCAAAGCTCAAACGGGCAGTATTAGCTAGCGAAGACAGCCACTTCTACGAGCATCATGGTATTAATCCTGTAGGTGTCGGGCGCGCTGCAATAGTCAATTGGTTAGCAGGTGGAGTGCGAGAAGGTGGCTCTACCATCACTATGCAGTTGGTTAAAAACCTGTTTTTATCTCCTAAGCGCACTTTTACCCGAAAGATAGCAGAAGCAGTGCTAGCAATGCGCTTAGAGCAAGTTTTTAGCAAAGATCAAATTTTAGAGATGTACCTCAATCAAGTTTATTGGGGTCATAACAACTATGGTGTCCAAACAGCAGCGCGTACTTACTTTAATAAGTCAGCAGCAAATTTAACCCTAGCTGAGTCAGCAATGATGGCTGGTTTGATCCAAGCACCGGAAGAGTTTAGCCCATTTGTGAATATGAAATTGGCAAAACAGAAACAAACAGAAGTGCTAGGACGAATGCTGGAATTGAACTGGATCAGCAAGAAAAAGTACGATGACGCTCTCACCGAAAAGATCAAACTTGGTAAACTCCAGCCATTTAAAGGTAGTACTTTACCCTATGTAACTAATACTGTGGCGCAAGAGTTAGCGAAGAAGTTTGGGCGAGAGGAGTTGCTTAAAGGTGGAATGCGGGTACAAACAACTGTTGATGCCAACTTCCAAGTCATGGCAGAGCAAACTGTTAGTAAATGGCATAAAATACTTCAAGGTGAGGGTATATCTAACAATCAAATGGCTTTGGTGGCAATTGATCCACGTACGCATTTTATTAAAGCATTGGTGGGTGGGGTCAATTCTAAAACTAGTGAGTTTAACCGTGCTACTCAGGCTCAGCGTCAGCCTGGATCTTCTTTTAAGCCTTTTGTTTACTACACTGCCTTTGCCAGTGGTAAATTTACACCAAATACAACAGTTGTAGATGCCCCGGTTGGTTATCGAGACGGTAACGGTTGGTACTATCCAAGAAATTACGACAATACTTTCATGGGTGCAATATCTATTCGCACTGCATTATCTCAGTCACGTAATATCCCTGCAGTCAAGATTGGTAAAGCTGTGGGGATGAATAGAGTCATTCAAACCTGCCGTACTTTGGGAATTATGAGTCCGATGGCCCCCGTGACTTCTTTGCCTCTAGGTGCAATTGGCGTTACCCCTTTAGAAATGGCTAGTGCCTATGCAACTTTTGCAAATTATGGTTGGCAATCACCACCCACAGTGATTGTCCGTGTCACCGATAGTAGTGGCAATGTATTGCTAGATAATACACCAAAACCTCAGTTAGTTCTTGATCCTTGGGCATCTGCAACAGTTATAGATGTGATGCGCTCAGTAGTTAGCGATGGTACAGGTCAAGGCGCTGCTATAGATCGTCCAGTTGCTGGTAAGACAGGAACAACTTCTTCAGAAAGGGATATTTGGTTTATTGGAACTGTACCCCAGTTAACTACCGCTATTTGGGTAGGGAAGGACGATAACAGTCAATTAGCTCACGGTGCAACGGGTGGAGGTATGGTTACTCCCATCTGGCGTGATTTTATGCAAAAGGCTCTCAAGAATGTACCTGTCGAAAACTTCAAGCCACCTTCTCAGTTTTCTCGCCCTAAACCGAATTGAAGGTATGAGATAAAAACAGGAATCACTCAAAAAAGAGCTTTATTCTGGACGAACTTTACAACATAACAAAATGGGCAGAAGGCATCTACTTCTGCCTTTTTCAAATGCCTTTTAAACAGCTGTTAAGTGCATATAGGCGTATGAAAATCTGGCACTTTCAGGAACTAGGCAAAGTATTTTATCACCTCTTTTCACTTTGCCTGATGACATCAGTTCTTCCAAAATCACAAAGATAGAAGCTGAGCCTGTATTACCCTTATATGTTAAGTTAGTAAACCATTTATCCAATGGAATTGAAAATCCAATATTCTCTAAAGATGTGTAGAGTGGCTGCATGAAATATTCTGACGAATAGTGCGGCAAAAGCCAATCGATATTATCTGGGCTTATTCTATATTTATCCAGAATTTGCAATAAACCTTTTATACCATAAGAAATAATATTTTCCCCTAGAAGTTTGGCATCTTGCTTAACAACAAGATAACTCTCTTTCCAAATTTCACTTGGATGTTCGACATCTCGCCAACCGTGTAAAGAACCATCAGATCTCTTCACGGCTCCTGCATACATACAAGTCTCTCTCTCATTAGCAAAAGAGACAATATCAACCCAGTCTATTCTGAGTGAAATACCATCTTGACGAGGTGTATCCTTTATCAATACTGCTGCTGCGGCATCAGAAAGCATCCACCTCAAAAAATCCTTCTCAAAGGATATGATCGGTCTGGCTTCTAATTCTTGAATTTTCGCTTCTATTTCTGGCTGAAAGAACTTCGCCGTCAAAATGCTTGATACGAGTTCTGATCCTGTAACAACAGCATTTTTACTCAAACCCGAAGACACACTCATATATCCATACTTAAAGGCTGTCATTCCTGAACAGCAAACACCACTCGTAGATATAACCTCACAAACAGGGCACCCCAGTTCACCATGCACCATGACAGCATGGTTAGGAACAAACTGATCTGGAGAGGAGGTACCACAGGCTAAGCATTCAATTTCCTCTATGGGAAAATTAGAATTTCTTAAAAGAACATGCACTGCTTCGGCTGTTAACTGTGCATTAGTGTGAGTTTGTTTGCCAGTTTTGGGATCTATGGCATAGTATCGAGATTTTATTCCGTTGTTTTGTAGGATTCGTTTCTTAGCTTTGGAGGGCTTGCCATTGATTAACCCAAGAATATTTTCGATCTCCTCATTACTGACTGGTTCATTGGGAAGAAAAACTCCTAAACCTGTAATATATGCTGAAGTCATAATGTTCTCCTGACAAATTTACAAAGGCTTAAATTATTCAAATCGACATCGTTCAAACAATGAGCTAGGACTAACTTCTAGCTAACTCCAGATGGAGATTTCAGAAGCTCAATATAAGACGACATTTTCTTATTGAGCACCGGACTAAAGAGAAATTGAATGACTGTAGAAACTAAAAGGACAATAGGAATGGCAAATACTAGATGAACTGCAAAGATGGAGATTATTATTAGTCTGCTCCAGCTTCCTCGCTTACCAAACAAACGAGCTATTTTGGCCCACGGACGGTATACTACCCGTCCAATGAACTCCGGAATGACATAGCCTGGATTGACCTCAACAGCATCAAGACCTCTGAGTAATGGCTGATTAGAAGAATCACTTAAAGTAGCAAGATTATCTGCTATTTGCTTCCCAAATCTTGATAATGCACCAATTTTCCGCTGACGGACTCCCCCCGGAGGCAATATCCCCCATAACCCATCCTTTTTTCCAGTCAACAGTAGCCTAGGTGTGGTAATAAATGTCGCTAAAGGGATACCTTGATGGGTAACAACCACATTGTCAATATGAATACCTCCTCTCTCAGCAATCATTTTCTTCATAGCTTCTGAGGCCGAGTGCCACATATTTCGACATACCACTAAAGTGATAACTTTCGTATCTTTCAAAACTCTTGCGTACTGAGATTTGAAAAAGCCTTGAATCGGTAAAGATGGTGTTAAAAACCAAACCTGATAGGCAAGAATCACCAAATCAAATTTGTCATCTTGACTAAATTTCGGTGGATAAATTTCTGGCGGCTCCCCATTAATACATTCTGGGAAAACGTCAAAAAATTGATATAAACTCCAAGGATAAGGATAATCAGCCTTTGGTTGAATACACTCCCAAGTTAGTTCGACTTCTTGTGTATTGAGATACTTGGCAAAAGATGCGGCTGCACGAGCCACATCTCCTGAATTTGAGTAATAAATCACTAGTACACGTTTCATGAGTGTAGATTAAGATTTTTTGAAAAAATTGAGGTATTTTTAGGGAGAATATCTCCAAAAAATACGTAAGTTGTTGCTTTTATTTTTGTGCAAAATAATGTGTAGACCTCTGTTGATTCATTAAAGAAAGGTAAAGATGAGGAGGTAGTTACCTTAATCAAAAAAGATATTTTCGCCTTTTTTGATGGTGTTATAAGGTGTTGAAAGTACCTAACTTTATGTATAAATAAGGTGATAATTTTTTTTCGAATTGCAAAGTACAAGAAAAAAGACATCCTTGATTCAAACTACTGCAATTTATTGACACGGTTTTCCTTCTGCCTTTCACCTTGATATATTCAAGTTTTGAATGCTAAATATTCAATTCATAATTCTGTCCAGATCTAAATATTCAATAATAATTACAATAGCTATTTTGCAGGTTATCTTTCTATAGCAGATTTACGCAAAAAATACCTATATTTTTAGGTAATTGTGTGTCTCCTACGTATTCAAAGAGAGTTTTATAATAAAGATAGAGGCATGGATTAAAATAACAAATAGCTTGACTAGTGATCCTCATACCAATGTGATACTTGGACTGCCAATATATCAATATTAGTTGTCGCAATGATCATAGTAGCATAGGTATTGAATTTATGATGGCTCTTGATAAGACTTTTGAAATAGAAATTTCAACCGATACTGCCGAAAACATGTTCATGGTTCGGCAAATTATTGATTGTATTGGCGTTTAACTAAAAACGTAGATGTGAAAGTACGTCTAAGTACTTCTAAAGCTTTCCTAAGTGAAGGATGGTCTGAAAAGCTATCTTTCTCCATATACCTTTAGCGAAATCCAACTAGTTCTTACGTTATGGCTCAGTATTGTGAATTAAAAAGAGTAGTTATTACTGGGTTGGGAGCGATTACTCCCATTGGCGATACAGTAACTAAGTTTTGGCAAAACTTAATCCGAGGTTATAGTGGTGTGGATCTTATTGCCCACTTCGATGCTTCACGTCATGCTTGCAAAATTGCGGGGGAAGTTAAAGATTTTGACCCATTGAATTATATTAACGGCAAAGCTGCTAGACGTATGGATCGCTTTGTCCAGTTTGCAGTTTGTGCCAGTCAACAGGCAATTTCAGATGCTAACTTTACGATTGATGAACTGAATGCTGAACACGTTGGGGTGATAATCGGCTCTGGAATCGGAGGAATCAAGACTACTCAGGATCAACAAAACATATGCATGTCTAAGGGACCTGAATTTTGTAGTCCTTTTACCATTCCTATGATAATTGCAAATATGGCTTCCGCTGCAACTGCAATACAAGTCGGAGCAAAAGGACCAATCTCTTGTCCGGTCACTTCTTGTACAGCTGCGGCTCATGCCATTGGTGATGCATTTCGATTGGTTCAACGAGGTGATGCACAAGCAATGCTTTGCGGTGGTTCTGAGGCAGCCATAACAGAGTTAGGTATTGCGGGCTTTGCATCCGCAAAAGCTCTCTCAACCCGCAACCATGAACCAAAATTAGCTTCTCGTCCCTTTGATGCAGAGCGTAACGGTTTTGTTATGGGGGAAGGTGCTGGCATAATCTTTTTAGAAGAACTAGAACATGCCAAAAGCCGTGGAGCCAAAATATATGCTGAGATGGTTGGTTATGGCATGACCTGTGATGCTTATCATATGACTTCTCCAACACCTGGCGGTAAACAAGCCGCCAGGGCTATAATGCTGGCTTTAAAAGAGGCATGTCTCACTCCGGAAGATGTTAGCTATATCAATGCTCATGGAACCAGTACAAAGGCAAATGATTCTACAGAGACTGCAGCAATCAAAATTGCCTTAAAAGAGCATGCTTATCGTGTGGCAATAAGTTCTACCAAATCGATGACCGGACATCTTTTAGGAGCTTCTGCTGGTATCGAGGTGATCGCTACTGTTCTGTCTATAGTGAACAACCAAATTCATCCAACCATCAACCTAAACAATCCTGATCCGGAATGTGATCTAGATTATGTTCCACACCAAAGTCGCTCTCAAGAAGTGAATGTGGCTCTGTCAAATTCATATGCATTTGGAGGGCACAACGTGACGTTAGCCTTTAAAAAGTATATTTCTTAATTTCACGTTGTTACAACTTGAGCAGCTATATGCTTTACCAGGACTGCCACAATTTCCATTGTGGCAGCATTTCAAGGCATCGATACAGGTATTATAAAAATAAGAAAAAGCCATTATGTGTTGAGAATAAAAGCCACGGCAGAACAATCTTTTGCCGTGGCTGTTTGTTCAATTAGCAGAATCATCCTTAATGAAGACAAGAATAGAATGACATATCACCACCAGCTAGGCAAAGCGTATGATTACCCCTAAAAATAGGAGAGTTTTTCTATCTAAGTCGTATAGCATAAAAACTGTATTACAAAATTTTACTAAATGAGAGATATACATAATTTTTCCTCTACTCTCCTGCTCTTCTGCTATTACCCAATTTTTCCACAGTTGATAGATAAGATTAGCAGCACAGCAGAAACAACTGTTAGAAACTTGTTATTAATTAAGCACCCTTACTAACGGCTGTGAGGCTTTATTGGTATATGGTTTTGTTAAAGAACTTTAGTCATTTTTTGACAAGAAAGCTTTCTATCGTGCTGTTACTGCTAATTAGTAGGTTAACTCCTCTGAAAATTTATAGCTCTCCCTATCGACCAGATAATTTGTTAAAGCTTCAATAGTTGGATAGTCGTATAGCAAAGTTGGTTTAAACTCACATTTAAGCCATTCATCTATTTCTCCACTCAATTCAATGGCAGATGCCGAATCTAAATTGTAGCAGTCAAAAGGAAGCGTAACATCAATTTCATTAGGATTTATTTGTAATATATTTACTAAATAAGATATTAGCCATTCTTGAATTTCTGCTTTAGTTTTAAGTTTTGCAGGTAATTCTTCCATAATTTCTATTATATGTTTTTCACTAAGCCTAATCTTTATAATTCCTCTAAAGTGACTGCTACATCAGGATATAAATTAGGAATTTTTATTTAAAATTGTTGATTTTCATACCACTCTCCTACAATATCCAAGTTCCCTGCTAGAAATTTAGCTCGACAAGTTTGACGTTGAATCTTACCACTAGAAGTCTTAAGAATACTTCCAGTTTTAAGGAGTACGATACCATATATTGGTAGAGAATACTCTGCTGTTAAGGCTTGACGAATACTCCTCAATACCTCATTGAGATTTAATTTCCGTAAATCACTTCGTTCTACCTCTTGAAGAATAACGAGCCGTTCTACTCCATTAACGGAGATAGTAAAAGCTGCTCCACAATCTGGTCGCAGTGCTGGATGGCTTTTCTCTACTGTTAGTTCAATATCTTGTGGATAATAGTTACGACCTCGAATAACAATAACATCGTTCAGTCGCCCTGTAACAAATAACTCACCATCTTGAAAAAATCCTAAATCTCCAGTGCGTAAAAATGGTCCCTCTCCAGTATTGGTTATATATGCATTAAAAGTTTTCTGTGTTAGGTCAGGTTGGTTCCAATAACCATTAGCAACAGAAGCACCATGAACCCAAATTTCTCCTATTTGGTTAGGATGACACAAAGTTAAAGTATTGGGGTCAACAATACTAACTTTTAGATTCAACCAAGTCTGACCACAGCCTACAACTTTTTGAATACTCTCCCACTGATTACCAGATGCAACAACCTTGTTTTCCTCAAGAGCTTTTCCATTAATAGGTTTTACGACAGGTAAAGCTGCTTTTAATCCTCCAGTAACTATTAAAGTTGTTTCAGCCATACCATAGCAAGGATAAAATGCCTCTGGACGAAAACCACTGGATGCAAAAATAGCTATAAATTGTTCTAATGTCTCTGCGCGGATAGGTTCAGATCCATTACAAGCAACTTCCCAACTACTGAGATTAAGGTTTTCTCGCTGTTGGGGAGTCGTCTTGCGAATACATAAGTCATAAGCAAAATTAGGTCCACCGCTGATAGTAGCTTTATATTGAGAAATTGCTTTCAACCAGCGTAAAGGTTTTTGCAAAAATGCCATTGGTGACATAAGTACAGCTAGACCACCACTGTAGAGAGGCTGTATAACTCCACCTATTAAACCCATATCGTGGTACGGAGGTAGCCAAATGACACCATGACTATTGGCTGTACACTCAAAAGCTTTATGGATAACGGCTGAATTATGCAATAAATTTGCATGAGTTACCATTACTCCTTTAGGAGTTCCTGTAGAGCCTGAAGTGTATTGCAGAAAAGCCAGGGTCGTCTCTGACAAATTAACTTCTTGCCAGTCTGAAGCTAGATCGCTATTTAGGTCATCGGTTGTTAACCATCGTATAGTAGCTAGTTCTGGATTTTCAATCAATTGATTCTCTATGTTCGATAAAAGAGATGTTGTAGACAGAACTACAGAGGCTTGAGCATCTGACACAATGTTTTGTAGCCTAAGTAGTGACTGATTTGGCCGGGGTGGATAAGCTGGAACAGCTACAATCCCTGCATAAAGACATCCAAAGAAGGCACAAATGAACTCTAGTCCTGGTGGGTAAACCAACAAAGCTCTTTCACCAAAGGCAATAAAGGACTGTAGGTGAGCTGCGATCGCTCGCGCTTTTTTATCTAACTGTTGATAAGTTAAAGAATCTGATTCAATTTCTCCATTTTCTAGATACTTATAAAGAGTGAAATTTGGCTGGTCTTGTGCTTTATAGCGTAAAATATCTACCAAAGTAGCAACTTTGATTAAACTGTGAAGGGAATCATTTAGATGAATATTCATATGAATTAAATGATAAAAAATTGCTACAAACAAAAAGATGCTATTTAGATTAAAAGAAAGTCAAAAAAGATCCAGTCAGTAATTATGCTAGACATATATTAAGTTATTTTCCATGGAGTATTTACTCATAAAATACCTATATTTTTAGGTAATATCTTGCTATTTATTAAGTCCTACTCTCTTTAAAAGAAAACTAGAGTAACAAAATTGACTGGATTAAGAGTACCTCAAGTTTTTACAAGTAAAACCATCTCACTTATGGAGATGGTTTAGAGAAAGAGTAGCTATAGGTAGTTAGTTTTAAATGATAACTACAAATATTGAGGCAATTCTGACATAAGGCAACAATGGTGAAAAAATTAGACAATAGTGTAACAGTGAAAGGAGGATGATCAACTCACTAGCAAAAACCACACCCTTCATTGGGTGTGGCTAGTCTGAGTGGATTAGTGTGATCTGATCTGCTTTGCGTAAAGAGCAAGCTAAATATATATATTATCTCTCAATTGTGGAAAAATTGGGTAAGTTACTCAAGCTACTGTTAAGAGCCTTTTCGGCTACGATTTTCGCAATAAGGTTCTAATGCAAGATTTAAATTTAAAAAAGCCCCCTTCAAAGGTGTGGAAGGGTGGCTAGTACAACTTTAAATTTGGACGCAAACAAATATCTTATTTTTCAATTGTGCAAAACTTGGGTAATGATAGAGGATCTGATTGCAAAAAATAGCACTGATATGAGCCTATTTAACAGGGAATCACATTTAACTTCCTTGGACACATTCTTTAGAAATCATATAGGTAATATACCCAATATATTGGGTGAATTTTCTATAGAAAATGAGAAATTAATCTCTTATATTGTTATTTAATGAGTTGTAGATTTACTCTAGTTTTTAGATGTGCTTTAGTAGTGTCACTTCTAATGATTACTAATTTAAATTAGAAAAGTTCCTAACGATATTCAATAACAAAGTACGAGCCAAACGTGTCAATCATTAATTTTACTGTTCACTGCTGTGCAAAATCTATATCTAACAGATTTTGCAGTATTGCTAACTTAAGAAAAAATGATTAAAGAACATAAGGAAAAGCAGTTATTAATAAAACGTGTAGGTCAGTGGCTCATAATTCTAGTGGCTACTATAACTATATTCAAAGGAAAAAGTGTTCTCTCCAGCCTTTCACGATTAGGATCTGCATTTCACAGTCCTGCACCAGAGAGGGCAAAAATGACTCCTGCTATTATTGCTGTTACTGGTTTAGGACGTTTAGAGCCTCAAGGAGAAGTTACCCATTTATCTGCTCCTACTTCTATTGAAGGGACTCGAGTTAAAAAAATCTTGGTGCATGAAGGAGATAAAGTCACTGTAGGACAAGTAGTGGCAATTTTGGATACTTATGAATCTCGTCTAGCTACTGTAAACAAGGCCAAACAACAAGTCAAAGTTGCCCAAGCTCGTTTAGCAAAGGTAGAAGCAGGCGCACAGACAGGAGAAATTGCAGCTCAAAAAGCAGCTATTGCTCGGCTTGAGGCTGAGTTACGTGGAGGAGTTTCGGCACAAAAAGCGACGATCGCTCGCTTGAAAGCTGAATTAGAAAATGCTGAAGCTGAGAATCAACGCTATCAAGAACTATACCAAGCTGGAGCAATTTCAGCTTCTGTTCGGGACAGCAAGAACCTCCCGATGGAAACAGCCAAACAGCAACTCAAAGAAGCCAAAGCTAATTTAAAACGGACTATCACAAGCTATCAAGAGCAGATTCTTCAAGCTAAAGCCAATCTCAATCGTATCGTTGAAATTCGTCCCGAAGACGTGCGATTAGCCCAAGCAGAGGTTGATGATGCGATCGCTGCTGTTCAACAAGCTACAGCAGACTACAATTTAGCGTATGTGCGTTCTCCCATAAGTGGTAAAGTTTTGAAAATTCATGCTCGTGCTGGAGAAATTGTCAGCACAGAGGGAATTGCTGATTTAGGTAAAACAGCGCAGATGTATGTGGTAGCAGAAATTTATGAAACCGATATCAAAAAAGTGCATTTAGGTCAAAATTCTACCATCACTAGCCCAGCCTTTTCAGGTAAATTACAGGGAATAGTTACCCACATTGGCTTACAAGTTAGCAAACAAAATGTTTTTGATGTTAGTCCAATGACAGACACGGATCAAAAAGTCGTTGAAGTGAAAATTAGGATTACTAATCCACAAAATAGCCAACTAGTTGCAAGTTTAACCAATTTACAGGTGCAGGTCAAGATTGATATATAACTTCCTGGTAATTTATATTCTTAGAGGCTTGAATAATGATTCTCAATATTCCTCTAGCTTGGCTACAATTAGCACAGCAAAAAGTTCGGTTTTTAGTGACTTTATGCGGTATTGCTTTTATTGTCGTTCTTTTATTTGTACAACTGGGTTTACAAGATGCTCTTTATGCGAGTGCCACATATTTTCATCATAATATCCGTGGAGACTTATTCTTAATCAGTTATCAATATAACTCTTTAACCTCTCAGCAAAGCTTTCCTCGACCTCGTTTATATCAGGCTCTAGGCTTTAATGGTGTAGAGTCAGTTAGCCCTTTATATCTTCAATTTGCAAAATTAAAAAATCCTATAAATGGGCAAAAATTTCCAATATATGTTATTGGCTTTGATCCAGGAGATTTGGCTCTTAATTTGCCAGAGGTTAATCATAAGTTAAATATTATAAAACTACCTGATATGGTTTTATTTGATCGAGATTCTCGTCGAGAATTTGGACCAATTGCTAAAACATTTGAACAAGGAAAACCTGTATTTATTGAAATATTCAGCTATAACTCAAGGATTGGCTATAGAGTCAAAGTTGGTGGATTATTTACTCAAGGTCCTTCCTTCGGAGTAGATGGTAATTTAATTATGAGTTATTTAACTTTCTTAAGGACATTTCAAGATCGTCGTTCAGAAGAGATTGACGTAGGTTTAATTACTCTCAAACCTGATGCTAATCTTAAAGAAGTTTCTAAAAATCTTTCAACACACTTACCTCATGATGTCAGAGTTTTAACTCGTCAAGAATTCATTGACTTTGAGAAGAAATTTTGGTCTATCAGAACACCTATTGGTTTTGTATTTAGCTTGATGGTAACAATGGGATTTGTAATCGGTATAGCTGTTGTTTATCAAATTCTTTATAGTAATGTCTCTAATCACTTAGCTGAGTATGCAACTCTAAAAGCAATAGGTTATAAAAATAACTATTTATTACATGTAGTATTTCAACAAGCTTTATTTTTAGCAATTTTAGGCTATATTCCAGGATTTTTAATTACTATAAATGTATATGATTTGGCTAAAAATGCTACTCTACTTCCAATCTTCATGAGCATTGACAAAGCTTTGATAGTCTTAATAACAACAGTATTAATGTGTTTATTTTCTGGCTTTTTTGCTATGAGAAGGTTAAGCTCAGCAGACCCAGCAGATATTTTTTAAACCGATGATGCTAAAACCATTTGTTGTCAACATTAAAAATCTGAATCACTACTTTGGGCAGCAATCATTAAAAACTCAAATTTTATTTGATATTAATTTGAAAATTAAATATGGAGAAGTTGTAATTATGACTGGACCATCAGGGTCAGGGAAAACTACTTTATTGAGTTTGATTGGTGGTTTACGTTCTTCCCAAGAGGGAAGTCTTAAAGTTCTAAATCAAGAACTCCACGGTGCGAGTAATGATCAATTAGTACAAATACGTCGGCACATTGGCTATATTTTTCAAGCTCACAATTTACTAGAGTTTTTAACTGCTCGACAAAATGTACAAGTTGCTCTAGAAATACATAAAGAAATTTCTCCACAGGACGCTCGTTTCAAATCAGAAGCCATACTACAAGATGTTAAATTGCATAATCGAGTGAATTACTACCCTCACGATCTCTCAGGAGGTCAAAAGCAACGGGTAGCTATTGCTCGTGCTTTAGTGAGCCATCCTAAATTGGTTTTAGCTGATGAACCTACTGCAGCTTTAGACAGTAAAACAGGTAGAGAGATTGTCGAGTTAATGCAGCGACTGGCTAAGCAACAAGAATGTGCAATTTTGATGGTGACTCACGACAACCGCATTTTAGATATTGCTGATCGGATTATCCATATGGAGGATGGTCGCTTGTTCACAGGTGAAATGACAAGCTTATAAAATGAATATTTTAAAGTCTCACTATCTAACGAGCTAAATGTACTCAGCCGAAAAAATCAATTTCGCACAATATTCATCTTTAAAAAAAGTAGTGAAAATGAGTCCATGATTACTGTTTCTAAGATTGATACCGCTTTAACCACTTTGCAACAAGAGGTAAATAATTGTGAAAAAGCTGTGATCGAGCTTATACAGATGAAAAAAAAGAGGTTTGAAAAATCTATGGATGACATCAACAAACTTAATTCCCAACTGCAAAAAAGCCCTATTGCTATTATTGGAATAGCTTCTATCTTTCCACAATCGAGAAATGTACAGGAATTTTGGGAGAAAATTCTTAACAAAGTTGATTGTATTACTGATGTACCTCCTTCCCGTTGGGATGTAGGAGCATACTACGATCCAGATCCTAAAGCACCCGACAAGACCTACTGTAAAAGAGGTGGATTTATCCCAGACGTCGATTTCAATCCCATGGAATTTGGGCTTCCTCCCAATATCTTGGAGGTCACGGATATTTCTCAGTTGTTAGGTTTGGTTGTTGCAAAGGAGGCGTTAGAAGATGCAGGCTATGGTCAATCCCGGAAGTTTAATCGAGAGCGGACTGGAGTCATATTAGGTGTAGCTCAGGGAAGACAACTTAGCTCTCCACTAAGCAATAGATTAGAGTATCCAATTTGGGAGAAGGTTCTCAAAAGCAGTGGATTATCTAATGAGGACACTCAAAAAATTGTTGAAAAAATAAAACTTGCATATGTGAATTGGGAAGAAAACGCTTTCCCTGGTATGTTAGCTAACGTTGTTAGTGGGCGAATTGCCAACCGCTTAGATTTAGGTGGAATGAACTGTGTAGTAGATGCGGCCTGTGCCAGTTCTTTGGGTGCTCTAAGAATGGCTATCAGCGAGTTGAGCGAGCATCGCAGTGATATGATGCTTACTGGAGGAGTTGATACCGACAACTCAATTTTTGCCTATATCTGTTTCAGTAAAACACCGGCTATATCTGTAACTCAAAATACCAGACCTTTCGATGACGATGCAGATGGAATGATGCTCGGTGAAGGTATCGGCATGATGGTTTTGAAACGTCTTGAGGATGCCCAAAGAGATCAGGATAGAATCTATGCAGTCATTAGAGGAATTGGCTCTTCCAGTGATGGTCGGTATAAAAGCATTTATGCTCCTTCTCCAGAAGGGCAGGTAAAAGCATTACGTCGTGCTTATGAGGATGCAGGTTTTTCTCCTGCAACTGTTAGCCTTGTTGAAGGACATGGCACTGGCACTAAGGCTGGAGACGCAGCAGAATTTGCAGCTTTAAAGGAATTTTTTAGTGAAAACAATTCCAGAAGGCAACATATTGCTCTTGGCAGTGTTAAATCTCAAATAGGACATACAAAAGCCGCCGCAGGTACAGCTAGCCTGATCAAAACGGCTCTGGCTTTACACCACAAAGTGTTACCTCCCACAATTAATATTACCAAGCCAAATTCTAAATTTAATATTGAGACTTCACCATTTTATTTGAATACAAACACTAGACCCTGGATTCGCACTCAAGGAGAAGCGCCAAGACGTGCAGGTGTGAGTTCATTCGGTTTTGGTGGTACAAATTATCATGTGGTTATGGAAGAATACGAAAGCGAACATAATTTTGCATACCGTTTACACAACGCTCCTCAATCAATAATTGTGTCTGCATCAACACCAGAGCAATTATTGGATCGGTGTAAAGATATTCTGCAAAAACTACAATCCAGCACCAAAGATAAATATTATGTAGAACTTGCTGAATCTAGCAAATCCTTGGAAATTCCTGTCACTGATGCCAGAGTTGGATTGGTCGCAGATTCTTTGTTAGAGGCTAGCAATTTATTACAGATTTTTATTGACTGGCTCCAGAAAAGGGAGAAGAGTGAATCGTGGCATCAGCCTCAAGGGATTTACTATCGCAAAACTGGCATTGCTCCTCTTGGGAAAATCGTTGCTTTGTTTTCAGGGCAAGGCTCACAATATCTGGATATGGGACGGGAAATCGCTATTAACTTCCCTTGTTTGCGACAAGCCTATGGTTATATGAACTCTCTATTACTCAAAGATGGTTTACAACCATTGTCAGAGATAGTTTTCCCTCCTCCTGTATTTGATACAGCACCAAGGCATATCCAGAGCGAAGTTCTACAGCGCACAGAATATGCTCAGCCAGCTATTGGAGTGTTTAGTGTCGGACTGTATAAAATCTTGCAACAGGCTGGATTTAAACCCGATTTTGTTGCTGGACACAGCTTTGGAGAACTGACAGCACTTTGGGCGGCTGAAGTGTTAAGTGACGAAGATTACTTTTTCCTAGTGAAAGCCAGAGGTCAAGCTATGGCGATCATCAACGAGCCTAATTTTGACGCAGGAGTCATGCTGGCTGTTAAGGGTGATCCTAAGAAAGTGGAACAAGTCGTCAAGAAATTCCCTCAGGTCACTATTGCTAATTTGAATTCCAAAAATCAGCTGGTGTTAGCAGGAGTGAAATCGGAAATAGCTCAAGTGCGGCAGATTTTGCATGAACAAGGGTATACTGCTGTGTTGCTATCTGTTTCTGCAGCTTTTCATACACCGTTGGTCAGTCGGGCACAAAAACCTTTTGCTCAGGCAATTGAAGCAGTTAACTTTAGAAATGCAAAAATACCTGTTTACAGCAATGTCACCGGAAAACCTTATCCCAATCAACCCCAAGCTATTAAAAACATTCTCAAAGAACATCTGATTAACTTGGTAAAGTTTCAGTCTGAAATAGAAAACATCTATGCTGATGGTGGTTATTTCTTTATCGAATTTGGCCCGAGGAATATTCTGACGAACTTGGTGAAAGATATTCTCGGAGAAAAACCCCATCTGGCTGTAGCCTTAAATGCTACTCGTCAAAAAGACAGCGATCGCCAACTCAGAGAGGCTGTTATGCAACTACGTGTGGCTGGGTTACATCTGAAAAGCCTAGATCCATATCAAAAACCCCAAGAAACACCCGACAACGAGCCAAACAAGCTGTTGAATGTCCGTTTAAATAGTTCGAACTATGTAACGGAAAAAACAAAAATGGCTTTTGAAAAAGCTTTACAAGACGGACATCAAGTAAAATCATCTGCTAACACAACTACCACAAAAACTGTTACTAATCCCATACAGCCCCCATCAGATCCAAACACGACTCAAACAACTCAAAACCAAGCTATATCAGCAAAAACTGTTACTAATCCCATACAGCCCCCATCAGAACCAAATGCGGCTCAACCAACTCAAAACCAAGCTGTATCAGTTTCCTCTCAGCTAGCTTTTGAGAGCAATGGGCATCAGTATAAAAATGGGCAACAAGTAAAATACTCTGCTAAGACATCTGAGATGGAAACTGTAGCTATTTCTATGTTGTCCAAATCAAATACTGTCGCAACCACTCAAGCCCCAACTGCTCTAGTCTCAGTTCAACAAGCTCTTGAACCAAAGATGCAAACACCAAATCTGAATTATCAAATTATTTTGGCCAGCTTAGAGTCTAACTTGAAACAGTTTAATCAGCATCAAGATCAAATCCTACATGTCCACGAACAATTTCTCAACCATCAAATGGAATATGGTAAAACTTTCTGCCAGTTGATGGAACAGCGCAACTTATTATTTGGAAATGACACTCCTGTTCAACAAAACCTACAAGCAAAATTATCTGTACTGGAAAGCTTCGAACGAAGCATGAAGGAGTTTCAAGCTTACCAACATGAAACTCTACGCATTCATGAAGAATATTTGAAGCATCAAAGGGAGTATAGCAAAAGTTTCTGCCAGCTAATACAACAACAATATAATTTACTACTTAATGACGATGCCACTGCGCATCAAATGGTGTTAACGGAGGCAGAGGATAATCTACTCACAGAAAGAAAGACTGATAAATTGGACAGTCCTGATTTGTTTTCTGACTCACCAATTGTTCTACCTAGCAATGGTCATGCAAACAGTAATGGTAGTAATGGTTCTAGTCATAGCTTCAATCTAGCCGAGGAAACTATGGTGGAAATTGCATCCAAAAATGGAAGCAGTTCCTCTTGGGAAAGCTCATCTACTTGTGTTATTCAGCCTGAGTCAATACCAACAGTACCACCTTTGGTAGACCAAAATATTGATTTTGTCGAACTGAGTCAAACTCTGCTTGACATCGTCAGCGAGAAGACGGGTTATCCAGTCCAAATGTTGGAACTAGATATGGATATGGAAGCAGATTTGGGAATTGATTCGATCAAACGTGTCGAAATTTTAGGGGCATTGCAAGAGTTATTCCCGAATTTACCCAAGGCGAATCCTGAAGAGGTGGGACAAATACGTACTCTTGGTCAAATTGTTGAATATATCAAAACCTTATCACCAGAAACTGATCAAGCTCAGCCTCAATCCGTGATGCCTAGCCCAACGGTTGAGCTTGATCAGCAACAATCAAGTTACGTTGCTAACCTTGACTCCACTACCAGTAATCAGTCTGAATCTGTTGAAGAAATTGTCGCAGTAGATGAGGATGCTCAGTTAACAACAATAGTGTCTCCAACAACTGTAACTATTGATTCTGGAGAACTGGGTCAAACTCTGCTTAATATCGTCAGCGAGAAGACGGGTTATCCAGTCCAAATGTTGGAACTAGACATGGATATGGAAGCAGATTTGGGAATTGATTCAATCAAACGTGTTGAAATTTTAGGGGCATTGCAAGAGCTATTCCCGAATTTACCCAAGGCAAATCCTGAAGAGGTAGGACAAATACGTACTCTTGGTCAAATTGTTGAATATTTGCAACAGCAGGTTAGTCTGGCTGAAAAAAAAAAGTTGAAGGTAGAACTTTACAGCAGCAGTTCAGTGTAAATCACAATATTCTACGCCGTGTAGTTAAGCTCAAATTCTTACCTGAACCCGATTTTTTGGACTTCACTTTCAGTGACAACTACATTTGTTTACTTACTGATGATGGCAGTTTAACCACCGCTAAATTAACTCAGTTAATGAGAGAGAAAGGTTGGAAAGTTGTTGTTTTAAGCTTTCCCCAATCCTTGATAGCCAAATTATCACCTTTACCTGAAGGAGTGACACGTATTGTTCTGGAAGATATGAGTGAGGAGCATTTGAAACAACAGTTAACAGCGATCGCAAATAATTATGGCCCGATTGGTACTTTCATCCATATGCATCCGTTATTTTCAGTTAGTCATAACGATGGAATTCACTATCTGGATGTGGACAAAGCGATTGTCAAGCATGTTTTTCTCATCGCCAAATATCTCAAAAAATCTCTTAACCAGGCGGCACAACAAGGACGTAGTTGTTTCTACACTATTACTCATCTCGACGGCGCACTTGGGTTAAAACAACAGGACAACTTTGCTGCTATTAGTGGTGGTTTGTTCGGTTTGACCAAGTCTCTAAACTTTGAATGGGAATCTGTATTTTGTCGAGCTATAGATTTGAGCCCCGAGCTTGATACCGACAAGTCAGCAAAATATATCATTGCTGAACTTCACGACCCCAATCGATTTATTACCGAAGTTGGGTATGGTCTACAAGGAAGAGTCACGCTGATTAGTGAACCAGAGGATTAGGGGGACAAGGGGGACAAGGTGGACAAGGGGGATAAGGGGGATTGTTACATTAGAAAGTTTTTAGGTAGTTTGTAGGAGGAATGAAAGTGGCAGCAACTTTCGCAGGCAAAGTCGTTCTGGTAACTGGTGGAAGTTCGGGGATTGGTAAGGCTTGTGCGCTAGTGTTTGCCAGACAAGGAGCAAAGGTTGTCATTGCTGATGTGAATCCCGAAAAAGGAGAAGAGACCATACGTACCATAAAGGAGGGCAACGGTGAGGCTATTTTTATTAAGACTGACGTTTCCAAAGCAACTGAAGTCCAGGCTTTAATCAAAAAAATTATTTACACCTACGGCGCATTAAACTGTGCTGTAAACAATGCTGGAATTCAGGGGATTAGTACTTCAACTGTTGCTTGCACAGAAGAGAACTGGGATCGAGTCATCAACATCAATCTTAAAGGTGTGTGGTTGTGCATGAAGTACGAGATTCCCCATATGCGAGAGCAAGGTGGCGGAGCGATTGTCAATATGTCCTCAGTAGCTGGATTAATGGCTAGCTGCTTACCACGTTTTCCAGCCTACACTGCCAGTAAACATGCTGTTATAGGGCTAACAAAAATAGCGGCCCTAGAGTATGCAAAAGCAGGCATTCGCATCAATGCATTGTGCCCAGGTTGTATCGATACACCAATGCTAGAAAGCAATGTTCAACAGCACTTTGATAAAGATTGGGTAACTAACCGAGTGCCAAGCGGACGTTTGGGAAGTCCAACAGAGGTGGCTGAGGCAGCAGTTTGGCTATGCTCAGAAGCAGCTTCATTTGTAACAGGAAATGTCATGGTAGTAGATGGTGGTTCGATACTATAGTCAGAATTTGAATCATTCAATAATTTAGAGTTTGCATCTAACCAGGGGAATCTATGAGAAAAAAATCCCAAATTACTTCCTCATCTGTTTTTCTTGTCAGTGGTGGTGGAAAAGGTATCACACGAGAGTGTGTGCTGAAACTAGCACAACACTACCAATGTCGATTTATTCTCCTAGGTCGTTCATCATTGGGAGTTGAACCAGATTGGGCAAGAGATTGTTTTGATGAGTTTGAATTGAAAAAACGAATCATGGAATATTTCTACTCTTTAGGAGAAAAGCCTACACCCAAAACAGTACAAAGGATGTTTAATCATATTTCATCCAGCCGAGAAATTCAAAAAACGCTGTCTAGTATTGAGCAAGCAGGAGGGCAAGCAGAATATATTAGTGTGGATGTCACTGATGTAATCGCCTTAAAGGAGAAACTCGCGATCGCTGTTCAAGGTATAGGTCCAATCACAGGAATCATCCACGGGGCTGGAAATTTAGCCGATAAGTTGATTGAAAATAAGTCAGAACAAGATTTTGAAACTGTGTACGCGGCTAAAGTCAAGGGTTTAGAAAATCTGTTCTCTTGTGTGAATATCAATCAACTTGATTATTTAGTGCTCTTTTCTTCTGTTGCCGGTTTTTATGGGAATAGCGGTCAAACAGACTACGCGATCGCCAATGAAATCCTCAACAAATCAGCCTATCTTGTCAAGTTACATTATCCCGACTGTCATGTAGTTGCCATCAATTGGGGTCCCTGGGAAACTGGTATGGTAACTCCAGAATTAAAGAAAGTTTTTCAAGAGCGAAATATTGATATTATTCCTGTTGAAGTCGGCACACAAATGCTAGTTGAAGAACTAGATAATACCCATCATGCAACTGTGCAAGTTGTTGTTGGCACTCCAGTATTTCCAACAGTTAGCCAGGTTGACTCTGACCTCCGCACCTACCATATTCGCCGCAAACTGACACTGGAAGCAAATCCATTTTTGCAAGATCATGTAATTGCTGGTTATTCAGTTTTACCAGCGACTTGTGTCATGTCATGGATGTCTAATACCTGTGAACAGCTTTATCCTGGCTACACACTTTTTAGTTTCACCAACTTCCAGACCTTGAAAGGAATTATTTTTGATAAAACCTTGGCAGATGAATATATTTTAGAGTTGAAAGAAATCAATAAAAATAACAATGAAATAGATTTTGAAGCAAAAATTTTAAGTAAAAATAAATCCAAAAAAACTCTTTATTATTATCACTATGCTACTCAAATTAATTTAAAAAGAAAAATTCCTGTGCCTCCATTTTATGAATCAGTTAACTTAGAATCTAATTACTCAATCTCCGATCTTAATAAATCACTTTATCAAAATGGTGAAGGTGCATTATTTCATGGCCCAGCCTTTCAAGGTGTAAAAAGAATTTTAAATATTAATTTTGAAAAAATCACAACGGAATGTTCTTGGCAAGGTATTACCGAGAGAAAACAAGGACAGTTCCTGGTACAAACGTTTAATCCCTATCTTGCAGACATTCAGATTCAGTCGGTGTGGATTTGGCTAGAACACTTTTATCAGCAGAATTGTCTACCTGCTCAAGTACAAAAAGTAGAACAATTCACAGAAATTCCATTAAATGAGACATTTTATGTAACTGCAGAAATTAAACCCAAAACAGAGACTGTTGTGAAAGCTGATGTTATAGTACACAATAGTCAAGGACAGATATACTCACAGATTATGGGTGGTAAGGGAACAATTATTTCTCGAGAACAATTGAGGCAGAGATGATTGCAAAAAGCTATTTCAATAAATAAATACCAGAGTATAAAATACTATTTTTGGGAGATAAGTAATGGAGAAAATAGCAATCATTGGATTATCATGTCTCTTTCCAGATGCCAAAAACCCTGACGAATTTTGGCAAAATCTAATCGAGCAAAAAAATTCAATAACATCAGTGACTGTTGAAGAGATGGGAGTAGAACCTACAATATTTTACGATCCCAAAAAAGGAAAACTAGACAAAATTTATTACTTGCTGGGAGGACATATCCGTGACTTCAAGTTCGATCCAACAGGATATAATCTACCAGCAGAATTTCTAGAAAAATTAGATCCTATATTTAAGAGTTCACTTTATGTTGCTAAACAAGCTTTACAGCAGAGTCATTATTGGCAGAATCAAAAAGTTCTCTCAAAGTGTGGCATCATCTTAGGTAATCTTTCAGTACCTACTAAATTCTCTAATCAAGTGTTTGCACCAATTTATCAGCAGGCGATAGAGCCTGCTGTTAGAGAGCTTTTGGGGGATGCAAACTTCCGGTTACCAAATTCGGAGGCTCAAGCATGTTGGTGTAATGCAAACACTTCTGGCTTACCCTCAGCATTAGTAGCCCAAGCACTTGCTCTTTCTAGTATTAATTTTTCTTTAGACGCTGCCTGTTCATCTGTATTGTATGCAATGAAGCTGGCATCTTATTACTTGTTAAGACAAAAAGCCAATTTAATGTTAGCTGGAGGCATCTGCTATCCCGATCAACTTTTTACTCGGATGATAATGTCTGGTGTTCAAGCTTACCCTGAAAATGGCATCAGCCGTCCCTTAGATAAGTTATCTACAGGTCTAACTCCAGCAGAGGGAGTTGGTATGGTAGTTCTGAAACGATATAGTGAGGCAATTAGGGACGGCGATCCTATTTACGCCACTATCTGTGGTATCGGATTGTCAAATGATGGTAGGGGCAAACATCTCCTCAGCCCTAATCCCAAAGGACAAATGCTGGCTTATCAAAGAGCCTATGAAGAAGCAAAAATTAATCCCAAAGATATTGATTATTTAGAATGTCATGCTACTGGTACTTTAGTTGGAGATACAACCGAACTCAGTACAATAGATGCCTTCTTCGGCCAACATCAAGCATCTCCTGTAGTCGGTTCCGTCAAATCCAACATTGGTCATCTGCTAACGGCTGCGGGTATTGCCAGTACCATCAAAATCATTTTGAGCATGTCCAAGGGTATAATTCCCGCAACAATTAATATCAGTGAACCTCTGAGCGTCTCAAATCAGGCAATCTCTACCGAGCGCATTGTTAAAGATACTATTATTTGGCCTAATAAAAGTATCAAACATGCAGCAGTTAGTGCCTTCGGCTTTGGCGGTAATAACGCCCACATGATTTTAGAGCGAGGAAATATAGAGAATATCAAGAATTTTCTTCCGACCACTTCTGAACCTCTGCACCCCGCTAAACTTGCCATTGTTGGGATGGATGCCTTTTTTGGCTCCTGTGACGGCTTAGATGCTTTTGAACGCGGTATTTATGAAGGAAGGCAATATTTTCGTACTCTTCCTCCCAAGCGATGGAAGGGGATAGAACAGCAACAGCAATTGCTCACAGCTTATGGCTTTGAAGAGGGTGAAGCGCCGTTAGGAGCATATATCGAAGATTTTGAAATTGATCCAATGCATTTCAAAATACCACCAAATGAAGCAGAAAAGCTCAATCCACAGCAATTACTGATGCTTAAGGTAGCTGATCGTGCCCTCAAAGATGCGGGAGTTGCTCAAGGGGAAAATGTGGCTGTCATTATCGCTATGGAGACAGAGCTTGCTGCTCATCAACTTCAACAAAGATGGAATTTGTCCTGGCAAATTCAAGAAGGTTTGATGGCTGAAAGCGTGTCTGTTACCCCCGAACAAATCTCTCAACTAGAAACTATTGTCAAAGATAGTATCCATAGAGGACTAGATAGCAGTGAATACTTGAGTTATGTTGGAAACATCGTGGCTAGTCGTATTTCTGTGTTATGGAATTTTACTGGCCCTTCATTTACACTCAGCGCGGGAGAGAATTCCGTATTCAAAGCTCTAGAAGTTGCCCAAATGCTACTGACTGCCAGGGAAGTGGACACTGTTATTGTCGGTGCTGTCGATCTTGCTGGCGGAGTCGAAAATGTTTTGTGGCGAAACCAACTGGCAAACATTAACACAGGCACAAATACCCTCTCTTACAATCAAAACACCAATGGCTGGATGGTTGGGGAAGGTGCTGGCGCTGTTATCCTCAAACGTCTAGATACAGCCAAACAAGAGCAAAATCGCATCTACAGCGTGATTGATGCCATTAGTTTGATACAGGAGGAGCCTGCTAATTCAGAAGAATTAAAAGACTTCCCACTGCCATCTACTGCTAAAACCGTTACGCAAGCATGTCAACAGGCTTTTATGGCAGCAGGCCTCAAACCCATTGATATCAACTATATAGAAGTGTATGGCAGTGGTTTGGCTGCAGAAGATGAGTCCGAGATTCAAGGTTTGATGCAGGCATATCAATCTGTTGGAAGAGATTTAAGGTGTGCACTTGGCAGTGTTAAAGCTAATATTGGTCATACCTATGCCGCTTCGGGGATGGCCAGCTTAATCAAAACTGCACTCTGTTTGTATTATCGCTATATTCCTGCAACTCCTAAGTGGACTGGGCCTAAAAAGCCAGAGGTTTGGCAAGGTAGTCCTTTTTATGTAGCCACCGAATCAAAACCGTGGTTTTTAGAACAGGGAGCATCCACCAGAGTTGCAGCTATTAATGGATTAGGTCTAGACCGGACTCATGCACATTTGATTTTATCGGAGGAAACCACTCATTTAGAACGCAAGAGCAAGTATTTAGAGCTAATACCTTTCTATCTGTTTCCGCTTGCTGCTGATGAGAAATCGACTTTGCTAGAACAGCTGAATGCTTTAGAGAAAACTATTGCAGATTGCTCTTGTCTATCTAATGCTGCCAGTCTTACCTTTGCGACTTTTCAAAAGCATTCTCGCGCAACCTACACACTAGCAATTCTAGGACACAATAAAGATGAATTGATTCAGGAAATCCGCCGGGCTATTCAGGGTGTTACCTATGCCTTTGAGCGAGGAAAAGACTGGAAAACTCCTATGGGTAGCTATTTTACAGCTAAACCGTTGGGCAAACAGGGCGGTATTGCTTTTGTGTATCCTGGTTTATTTAATTCTTATATCGGACTAGGTCGGCAAATTTTGCGGTTGTTTCCGAAAATTTACGAACCTGTTAACACTTATGTTGCTGAAATGGGACAGGTATATAGAGAAAAGCTCATTTATCCCAGAAGCTTGAGTTTATTATCAAATAGACAGATAGAAAGGCTTGAGCAGGAATTATTAAATGATACACAGGCAATGGTTGGTTCTGGAATTGGCTTTGCTATAGGCTTGGCTGCAATCATGCGAGATTATTTTCAAATTCAACCCCAATCTACCTTTGGCTATAGTTTAGGGGAACTCAGTATGATGTGTGCCGAGTCTATCTGGTCTAATTACGATCAAAGTCTAAATCTACTCAGTTCTTCTTCTGTGTTTAAAACCCAGTTGTCTGGACCTAAAAATGCAGTTCGCAAATATTGGGGGGTACCTCTGGGACAAGAACATGAAAATGCAGAAATTTGGAGTAATTATGTTCTCATGACCCCTGCATCTCAGGTTATAGAATACCTAAAACGTGAGGAACAAAAAGTAAAACGGGTTTTTCTCACTCATATCAATACACCAAAAGAAGTCGTCATTGCTGGTGATCCCCAAGAGTGTCAAAAGGTGATCGCGACTCTCAATTGTGATTCTTTCCGCGTTCCCTTCAACCATGTCCTTCATTGTGAACCAGTGTGCTCTGAATATCATGAACTCGTTAAATTAAATACTTTACCTATCCAAAATTTATCAGAGGTTGTTTTTTATTCGGCTGCAGATTACAAACCTATTAGTCTTAACAGTAATACTATTGGTCACACTTTAGCCCAATGTCTATGTCAGCAACTTGACTTTCCTCGGTTAATCAATCGAGTCTACGAGGATGGCACTCGAATATTTATCGAGGTAGGCGCAGGAAGCACTTGTTCTAGATGGATTAGTGAAAGTCTCAAGCATAAAGAACATCTTGCAGTACCTCTTAACAAACGAGGTGTAGACGATCATCATTCTATTATCAGAGCATTAGCAATGCTTGTCAGTCATCGGATTACTTTGGATTTATCACCATTGTACTGTTCACCACAAAAAACTTTGATACCTGCCCAATCAATGATTAAAAAAATAACTTTAGGTGGGTGTCGTATTAGAGACAAAATCTTAAGTGATGAAAGTCAGAAAATTATCCATGATATCTCTATATCTAAAAAGAAATCTTCTGAACAAAGTTTTCAAAAACATCTAAGAATACAAAATTTTCAAGAATCAAACAAAGTAAGCTACTCTCAATCCGAAAGAAATATGCTTGGCAAAACAGACAGTTATCAAAGTTTTTCAAATGAAAACATTAAAACTTTAGACAACTCACAAACTTCACAAGAAAAAGCTAATCTAGAAAATCTAGAACAAGTTCTATCTCAAAAATTAGAAAAACTCAATACTAATCGCGATTTAGAACCATTAGATTCACGCAAAGCACAATTGAATAAGCTGAGTGCGGATATTACAAGAATGACAAAATCTCATACTACTTTTTTACAATTTCGGCATGAATCTTTAAAGAGAATCAGATCAATCATTCAGTTACAAATAGCTTGTTCACAACATTTTCTAAATCAAAAATAATTAGGAGAAGGGAGTAGATAAAAGGTAGGGTATCCGTTTGTACTTAGAGGACTAAAAACTATGATAAGTGCAGCAGTAAAAAGTAGAAATGATAATGGCCTTAGCGTGCCTGACTATTTTCATGCTCAAAAACTAAACTGGCAGGGTTCTTTAGATTGGGTATCTTTTGATCAAACAGGGATCAAGGCTAAATTGCTAAATATAGATCAGCCTTGTCATATTTTGAGGTTTGAAGGACAGATTGGTGTCACTAATAAAGGCTGTGTGTATTCTGACGAGAATAGTAAAATAGGACAGGTGGAAGTCCTGTTTTCTGTTCCACCACTTTCAATGCAACAGTTAGGCGATCGCAGTTTCCTAGCCTTTCATGGTGTAAAGTATGCATATGCCAGTGGTGCGATGGCTGGTGGTATTGCGTCTGAAGAATTAGTCATAGCTCTGGGAAAAGAAAAAATTTTGAGTTCTTTTGGCGCTGGTGGGTTAAGTCCTGCACGCATCGAAGCAGCTATTAATCGTATTCAACAGGCTTTGCCTCATGGTCCATTCGCTTTCAATTTAATCCATAGTCCCAGTGAACCTGCCATTGAACGCGCTGCAGTTGATTTGTATCTCAAATATGGTGTGAGAACAATAGAAGCTTCTGCATTTTTAGACTTGACTCCCAATATCGTCTATTACCGAGCTGCTGGGCTGGCTTTGAATGCGGAAAATCAAATTGAAATTAAAAACAAAGTTATTGCTAAAATTTCCCGAAGAGAAGTCGCCACCAAATTTCTTCAACCAGCTCCGACCAAGTTTCTCAAAGAACTAGTTGAGCAAGGTCTAATCACTGAATTACAAGCAAACTTAGCTGCAAAAATTCCGATGGCCGATGATATTACTGTGGAGGCAGATTCTGGGGGTCATACGGATAATCGTCCTTTGGTCTGTCTCTTACCCTCTATCCTAGAGTTGAGAGATGAAATTCAAGAAAAATACGCTTACGAAAAACCCATCAGGGTTGGAGTGGCTGGAGGGATTGCAACTCCTCAATCAGCATTAGCTGCTTTTATGATGGGTGCAGCCTATGTTGTTACAGGCTCTATTAACCAGTCTTGTATTGAGGCTGGAACTTCTGAATATGTCAAGAAGTTGCTAGCACAAGCTGAGACCACAGATGTGATTATGGCTCCAGCAGCAGATATGTTTGAAATGGGAGTCAAACTTCAAGTTCTTAAAAGAGGAACAATGTTTCCCATCCGAGCACAGAAACTTTTTGAACTCTACAAAAGCTATGACACCATTGAAGATATTCCACCTGCGGAAAGAGAGAAATTAGAAAAACAAATTTTTAGAAAGAGTTTTGAATCTGTTTGGGAGGATACTGTCATTTATTTAGCCCAAAGAAATCCTGATAAATTAGCCAAGGCTGCTAAAGATCCTAAAGTAAAGATGGCTCTAATTTTTCGTTGGTATTTAGGATTGTCATCCCGTTGGTCTAATGCTGGAGAAAAAGGTCGAGAAATCGATTATCAAATCTGGTGCGGTCCAGCAATGGGTGCTTTCAATCAATGGGTAAAGGATTCTTATCTAGCTGAGCCAAGCAATCGTAAGGTCGTTGATGTTGCTCACCATATTTTAAGGGGAACTGTATTTTTATACCGGATACAGAGTCTAAAAATTCAAGGACTGCAAATACCTGCACATTACAGCAGATATTGTCCTACTCCAATCAACTCAAATCTTGTCTAAAGCTAGATAAGTGAATGCTAGTTATAGATCCTTAGTTTAAACTGCCGCGGAGCCTTTTTAACTAAAAATTTAGTATTCTCCCATAACTCTCACATTCAGAATTTAAAAATGAGTAAATCTACTCAACATTTTCTAACAGCAGAACAAATTCAAACCTGGTTAGTTTTACAGCTTGCCGAACGGATGGATATTGAACCTGATGAGTTAGATGTCGATGTGCCTTTCGACAATTACAATCTAGATTCAACAGATGCTTTAGTGCTTTTGAACAAGCTGGAGAAGTGGCTAGGGCGATCGCTATCTCCTACTTTGTTATGGAATTATCCAACAATTGCGACGCTAGCTCAACGTCTAGCGGAAGAAACTGAAGTTGCCACACAACTCAAGGAGGAGTAGATCATGGAACCGATCGCTATTATTGGTCTTGGCTGTCGTTTTCCTGGTGCCGACAATTCAGAAGCATTTTGGCAACTTTTATCTCATGGCGTGGATGCGATCACTGAAGTCCCGCCAGATCGTTGGGATGTAGAAGCTTTTTATGACCCCAATCCAGGTAGACCAGGGAAAATGAACACCCGTTGGGGTGGCTTTTTGAATCAGGTAGATCAGTTTGATCCTCAATTCTTTGGGATTGCACCGAGAGAAGCAAATTACATGGACCCTCAGCAAAGGCTGTTGCTGGAAGTCGCATGGGAGGCATTAGAGAATGCAGCTCAGGTACCAGAAAAGCTAGCCCGCACAAATACAGGAGTGTTTATTGGCATTTCCTCCAACGATTATCAGCAGCTTTTACAAGGTAGTTCTACTTCAGGCAATGCCTATATAGGCACTGGAAATGCTTTTAGCATTGCAGCTAACCGCATTTCTTACCTATTTGACTTTCGTGGGCCGAGTATGGCAATTGATACGGCCTGTTCTTCGTCACTAGTGGCCATCCATCTAGCCTGCCAAAGTCTGCGTAGTGGTGAATCTCACCTAGCCCTGGCCGGTGGGGTAAATTTGCTGCTATGCCCTGAGTTGACAATCATCTTTTCTCAGGCACAGATGTTGGCGCCTGATGGACGCTGCAAGACATTTGATGCGAAAGCCAATGGTTATGTACGGGGAGAAGGATGTGGAATTGTAGTCCTCAAGCGCCTCAAGGATGCACTCAGGGATAATGACAGAATTATTGCCCTAATTGCTGGTTCAGCCATTAACCAAGATGGTCGTAGTAATGGACTGACCGCACCTAATGGTCCTTCCCAAGAGGCGGTCATTCGCCAAGCATTAGCTAACGCTGGAGTAGCACCGTCAGAAATTAGTTATGTAGAACTTCATGGAACAGGCACTTCCTTGGGAGACCCAATAGAAGCGGAGGCACTGGGTACTGTACTTGCTGTTGGTCGTCCCCCTAGTAACCGTTGTGCTGTAGGTTCAGTCAAAACCAACATTGGTCATTTAGAGGCTGCTGCAGGCATCGCTGGTTTGATTAAGGTAGCGCTGTCACTCCAACATCGCCAGATCCCGCCCAGCTTACATTTTCAAACACCTAATCCTTATATTCCTTTAGATAAACTTCCCCTGCAAGTGCAGCAGACTCTAGAATCTTGGCCCAACCTTCCTGTTCGGGCTTTGGCTGGAGTGAGTTCTTTTGGTTTTGGCGGTACTAATGCTCATGTCATTCTAGAGATGGCTCCCCAAGTATCTAGGGAGCAAAAGGGCAAGGCGGAAGAAAATTCACTCTCCTGTGCCTATCTTCTACCATTATCTACACGCAAACCAGAAGCTCTCAAAACCTTAGCACGAGCATATCAAGAGTTAGTAACACCTAAAGGATTGGGTGGTAGCTTGTCGTTATCAGACATTTGTTACACTGCAAGTGCCCGACGTAGCCATCACGATCATCGTTTGGCTCTGGTATTTCGCAACCATGAAGAACTTTCTCAATCTCTAGAGGCTTTTTTACAGGATAAAGCTTGTTGTGGTGTGTCTTGGGGCCGCAAGCAAAAAAACCGTGATCAAAAGCTGGTTTTTGTCTTTTCTGGTCAAGGCCCGCAATGGTTGGGTATGGGGCGTGAGTTGTTGTCCTGTGAACCAGTTTTTCGAGACACTCTAGAAGAATGCGATGCTTTGCTAGCTCCTCTAGCTAAATGGTCGCTCATGACAGAATTTACATCTGATGCATTTGGGTCTCGCTTGGAAAAAACTGAGATTGTCCAGCCAGTTATTTTTGCCTTACAAGTTGCTTTGGCTAACCTGTGGCACTCTTGGGGAATAGTCCCTAGTGCTGTTGTTGGGCATAGTTTGGGAGAAGTCGCGGCTGCTCATGTAGCTGGAGTTCTTAGCTTGGAGGATGCTGTGCGCATTGTTTTCCACCGCAGCCGCTTGATGCAGCAAGGAACAGGTCAAGGACAGATGGCCGCAGTATCGTTGTCTGTAGCTGAATCCGAAAACTTGCTTGCTCAGTATGCAGGACGTCTGTCTGTTGCTGCTATCAATAGCCCAAACTCAATTGTTTTATCAGGAGAGACAACAGCCCTACAGCAAGTGATCCAATCACTAGAACAACAGCAAGTCTTCTCCAAATTGCTGCAGGTTAATTGTGCTTTCCACAGTCCACAGATGGAACCCTATCAAGATGAGCTAGCGCGATCGCTACAAGATATTACTCCCCAAGCTGCCTCAATTCCAATTATTTCCACAGTTACAGGTAAAGCACAGGAAGGCCGGGATTTTGATGCTACTTACTGGGCACGTAACATCCGAGAACCAGTTTACTTCACAGATGCGATAGATGAACTGATACAAACCAAACATAACTTGTTTGTAGAACTCAGTCCCCACCCAGCTCTTAGTAGGAATATCTCCCAGTGTCTACATACTCACTCTGCGAGGGGAATTGTTTTGCCTTCATTGCGCCGTCACGAAGGTGAGAAATTTGTCATGCTGGAATCTTTGAGTATCCTGTATACTCAAGGCTACCCAATAGATTGGAGCCGACTTTATCCATCCGGAGGCCGATGTGTGTCTCTACCTTCTTATCCCTGGCAACGAGAACGTTATTGGTTAGAACAGGATGATACTCAATTATCCCAGCAACATAGTGAAAATAACAAGCCCAATCCCAAAGTTTCAACTATTGATGCTACTGAGGTAACTGAGGCAGAAGAAGCTTGGAGTCTTACCCGTAGTCAACTCTTGGCTGCAGAACCAGGAGAGCAACGTACGCAACTCTTAGAGTCCTATATGAATGGACTCTTGACTAAGATTATGGGTTTATCTACCGCTAAAGTAGACTTGCAACAGCCACTTTATCATCTGGGATTCGACTCTTTAATGGCTGTTGAACTACGAAACCGGATTGAAAAAGACTTAGATATTGTTGTTGCCTTGGAGTTTTTTGCTGGGTTGAATATTACTCAATTTGTGACGCAAATTCTTCTGTTAGTAGAGGGAAAAAGTCTAGTACAATATCCATCACAACTTAACAGTTCAATTCTGGAGCCTTTGGATATTACAAAAGACGGAGATAAACAGGAACCTCAAGTCAATTTGTGGATCACTAATCGACAGTCCAAATCGAAAAATTGCTTACGTCTATTCTGCTTTCCTCATGCTGGAGCTGGTGCTTCAATCTTCAATTCCTGGCTAAAGGAACTACCACCAGAAATCGAGGTCTGTCCTATGCAATTGCCTGGGCGAGAAGACCGAATTCAAGAAGAGCCATTTACTCGCCTCTCACCTCTGGTTCAGACACTAGCACCGCTACTCTATCCTTATCTAGATATTCCTTTTGCCTTTTTTGGTCACAGTTTGGGAGCATTGATTAGCTTTGAGTTAGCTCGTGAACTCCGAAGGCAAGATTTACCTTCTCCAGGGATTTTATTTATTTCTGGTAGCCGTGCACCTCAGTTACCTGATTTAGATTTACCAATTCACCGATTGGCAGAACCACAGTTTGTAGAAACATTACGTCGTTTGCGCGGTACACCTGAGGAAGTTTTACAAAACCCTGCGCTAATGAAGTTACTACTCCCGACTTTACGGGCAGATTTTGCGATTTTAGAAACTTATCTATATGTGAACGATAAACAACTTGATTGTCCTATATGTGCTTTTGGCGGTACGGAGGACACAAAAGTTAGCCAAAATGATCTTGCAGCTTGGTCTGACCAGACTCATAACTTTAAGCTAAGGATGTTTGCTGGTGACCATTTCTTTTTGTACAACAATCGCACACTCGTATTGCAAGCAATAGCTCAAGAAATTCAGAAATTTACAAGTCTCAAATAAAAATGGCTCAGTTGAATTTAATCCTGAATTTTGAAGTAAAAAAAGAGAAACAAATATGGCTTTTATTGTTGCAACTGCCACTGGCCTTCCCACCAAATATTACTCTCAAGAAGTGCTAGCTAACTTGCTGCGTAGATACTGTTTAACCATGCTTTTGGATTTTGATCTAGACACCATTGAGCGCTTCTTCAAGAATGTCATGATCAAGGGTCGCCACTTTGCATTACCTCTTGAATCTTTTTATGATCCCCCAAACATTGGAACAACTACCAAAGCAGCAATCACATCTGCAGTAAATCTCAGTGAACTTACTGTGCGTAAATTGCTAGAACGTGCTAACCTCGCTCCCAAAGATGTATCACAAATTACATCAGTGAGTCTTACGGTCTCAATTCCTTCCCTAGATGCCAGATTGATGAATCGGATTCCATTTTCTGCAAATCTAAAAAGAACGCCTCTAGCTGGTGTGGGTTGCATGGGTGGAGCGATCGGTTTGTCTCGAGTTGCAGACTACTTACGGGGACATCCTAAAGAAGCAGCAATCTTATTTGCTGTTGAGCTCGCCTCGTTTCTTTGGCAAGGTTCTTTACAAGGTGATCTGTACTACATGATTAAGCATCTGCGAGAAGAACCGTCTTTATACAGCGATATCATTTCCACAATCGTTACTGCTGCACTATTTGGTGATGGAGCTGCGGCTGTTTTGATGGTTGGTCAAGATCATCCTCTAGCCCAAGCTGGAAGACCTCAGATAATTAACAGCCAATCAATTTTAATTCCTAACACTGAAGATCTGATGGGAATGGATATTGTCGATACTGGCATGAGAAATATTTTGAAACCTCAAGTAGGCGAGTTTATTAAAGTTGGACTGCGTCAAGCCATTGATGGGTTACTTGCAGAGCACAATATATCCATTGATCAAATAAATCACTGGATTGTACATCCTGGTGGACCTAAAGTCATCCAGGCTGTGGAAGAGGAGTTTGGTCTTGATGAGCATGCACTGGACTTGAGCCGTGAAACCTTAGCGAAAGTTGGCAATCTTTCATCACCCACAGTACTCTACATGCTAGACACAATTTTATCTGATGGGAAACAGCCTCCTCCAGGAACCTATGGCTTGCTTGTCGGTATGGGACCTGGCTTTTCTCAGGAAGTTATTTTGTTGCAATGGTAAGGAGAATCATGCTTACTAAGTTTATCTTTACTGGAATTGTTGCGGCTGTTGTTTTACAAAGACTTGTCGAGCTTGGTATTAGTAAACGCAATGCAGCTTATATTTTGACCCAGGGAGGACGTGAGCATGGTGACAACTTACTAAACCTGGTAAAAGTGCTACAAGTGAATTGGTTAATAGCCATGATGGTTGAGGTCTGGGGGTTAAATCGTCCTTTCATCCCAGAGTTAGCGACTTTTGCACTGATAGTTACAATAGCAGGTCAAGTTTTGCGCTATCTTTCCATGCAAGCTTTGGGATGGCGTTGGACACTGCCAATTATCACCGTTCCTGGAGCGCCTGTTGTTAATACAGGGATTTATCATTACTTGCGGCATCCTAATTGGCTGGGGGTGACTTTGGAAATTGCCGCGCTGCCACTGATTCATGGGGCCTATTTGACAGCTATAGGTTTTAGTGTAGTTAATGCTTTTGTTATGAGTCAGCGTATTCAAACAGAAGAATCAGCTTTGAGTCAAGACAATAACTATGCTTCTGCTTTTGTTGAGCGATCGCGTTTTGTACCGAAAATCTGGTAGTGCTCTATTTGAGATTGAGGGATAGCAATTCACGATAATTCTGAATACATAGGGTAATCGGGGGGACAGGGGGGACAAGGAGGACAAGGGGGACAAGGTTGGAAAGGAGCAGAGAAGAACACTCTATACTTGCCCCATGACGCCAGTTGCTTCAACGGAGGACACCTCCGCAACGCACTGGCTCCCCCATGCCCAACCTTCACGAATAATCGTTTATTCTCATCGATTTGTTTAAGGAGATAAAATGCTTCTTACAATGTTCAAAAGCAAGCTACATCGAGTTAAGGTAACTGATGCTCAACTGTACTACGAAGGTTCAATTACTATTGATGAAGAATTGCTTAAGATTGCTAATATTTTAGCTTACGAAAAAGTACAAGTAGTTAATATTAATAATGGTTCTCGTTTGGAAACCTATACTATCCCTGGTGAATGGGGAAGCCGCATTATCTGCTTGAATGGTCCAGCCGCTCGTATGAATGAGCCTGGTCATGAAGTCATAGTTATAGCTTACGCTCACATGACTTTAGAAGAGGCTCTTTTACATCGTCCAAAAGTGATTAAAGTTGACGAATACAACAATCCTCTTGAAAATTAGTAATGCTTCTTTCAAGAGAAGTTTACCTGTAACAAGCATCGATAATCAAAGAAATAACATCATTGACTAAAGTTTCCATTGTGTCCTGGCTAATGGAAGGCTCTGAAAACATAAAATTTAATAGCATTCTTCCTTGATATGTTGTCACAGCAGCGTTGAACACACCCCCAAATACTGCTTGTGACACTGTAAAACTAATTTCTTCAAGTTTAAACAAACCATATTCACTAGGAATGTTTATTTGACCAATATTGGTTAGACCTACAGTTACAGGTGCTTTATGTGGACGAGACAAGGCATAACTATAAATCTTCATAGTCATTAAAACGTAACTGAAGATATCTTCAGTTTCTAAATTGATTTTCAATTTTTCTCTAACATCCCGTGCTAAATCCCAAAAAGATGTATTTGCTCCTAATGTATGAAATGTTGTGATTGCTGAAGCTAATACGCCTAAATCTTCATGACTTATTGTTGATTTAAGACGTTTTCTTAAATCAACATATGAGCTACAGCTCAGGTTTAAAGAAGCTTTATCATTTGTTTTAATTTTTTTTGCTACTGCAAGTAGCATAGCTGCACATAAAGCACCCTGTACTGTTGTTTTATTTTTTCTACAATTTTCTAATAACTGTGTAGTGGTTTCTTGATTCAGCTTTTTATGAAGCATAGCACAGCGACGTAGTTTAATGGGAACAAATTTTTCAAAAATGAGAGTTTTTGGACGGTACCAAAGAAGTTTTAACTGCAATCTCAATAAAAGTAAACAACCTTTTATCGGAGCTGTTATACCTTGCATTGATTTAGGCATTAACTTTTTAATAGGAGGTAGTGGAAGTAATGTTGAAATATTATCTTCTATTTTATTGACAGCTATCTTATGACAGTAATTTAATATTTCTGAGTGTAGCTGAACAGTTGATAATCCATCTGATATTGCATGATGTAATGTTGTTATTAAATAGTTTCTCTTTTCTTCGGAAAATATAATTAATACTGCTCTCACAAGACCTTTATGGCTCTCAATTGGTTGGTTCACTTCTTCACAAGCCACCTCTTGCCATTGCTCAATCTCCTGCTTATAAACTACACGTAAAGGAATTTTTGCTGCTCCAAATACAAAGCGGAGAGAATCTAAATTACCAACAATACGAGAGTTAAGACGAGGATGGCGAGATTGAATTAGGTCAAGAGCCTGTCTAACTATTTTTTCATTTAATCCACCCTGAATGTGGCTAGTTGTTACTACATTAAAAGAACCAGCACAACAGTTTAAAATTTCCATACTTTGCTCATTAGGCGCAAGTTTTCTGTTGGCTTTCATATTTTTATCCTAGTAATTATTTTACTTGATTTTAAGTATTTTTTCAAAAAAGTGATAATTTCAAAGTAATTATTCAATGTTATAAAAAACGCAAAAAATATTTTTAAAGACATTAAATATACTTAATATTTAATGTCTTTATGTTTAATTTATATAGTAAATTTTCTTTTTAAATTTAGAATTTTAAATATTTTTAGAGAAATTCTTGGTTGAACTTTTGCCAGTCTATTATTATTTTCAAAATTTAAATAAATTAAATTGTTCTTGGTTATTGTTTCATCCAAGATTTTAAAACCAGATTTAATTAGTAATTCTTTTGTTGTGTTAATTGTTTCTTTTGAACAAGTATCATAAATTAAAAATGATCCCTTTGGACGAATAACTCGAAAAGCTTCTGTGAAAAAACTTTCTAGTGAATTGTAAGAGTATCTTGATTCAAAGTTAACGACGAGAGCATCAAATGAACAGTTATGAAATGGTAGAGATTCTGGATTGCCTAGACGAAAATGTAGCTGTGGAACAAAATGATGATTAGAATAAAATTTAATATGACTTTCAGAGGAATCGATTTTAGTCATTGATGATAGCTTTAAATGATGCTTAAGGTATAAAGAGCACCTACCATCTGCACATCCTACCTCAATATTATCTAATCCATTAATTGGAATGGCATTTAATATATGATGAAAAATTTGAACACAATAATTTTCTATTTGCTTATAGAGCTTTAAATTTGTTTTTTTTATATATGGAGATATTTCTATATCTGGATAGTTAATAAAAATAATACTTATATCTTCGTAATTAGCTATAAAATAGTTGTACCATATTCTTTCAAAAGAAATTTTACAATGTCTTTTAAATGGTACGATAGTTGAGTTGGTGAGGATATTTTCTAACATAATTTTTAAATCAAATTTAGGTCTTCTTAATAAGCGATCACGCCACTATAGCAGTAGTCGTCCTAAATGAGTTATGAATCCTTGGAAAAGGCAGAGGGTAGGAGGCAAAAGGAGTAATTAGTGGGGGATTAAAACCCACCACTAATTTTAAAAACACCGCCAAATTTTCCATTTAGTAGGGTATAAAACCCGATATGGACAAGGCACAAAGGCTTTACAAAGATCTTTGATTTTTCCCTTTTGACTCGGAAGTAGATATAAAGGGGAAATGAACAAACCTACTTACACATTTGGCGGTGAAATTTTTCTATCGAGACCGCCCTCTGGCTTGAAAATCAAATTTTTAATCTGAATGAAATTTATCTGAGGAGTTATGCACCAGGAAGGCCAGGAGGAGTAGGAAGACCGGTAGGTAAAGGAGGAAGAGCCGGAATACCGCTAGCTTGTTGAGCAGGCTGTGTTAAAGCAGCAGTTCTAGGGCCAGCGATACTAGGGAAGGTAAGTGCCGCAGGAATTGCCAGACCAGGAACACCAGAAGCACCCAATGATGTTTGACCACCAT
>JAJPJF010000445.1 GCA_021324415.1 Nostocales cyanobacterium Centralia_MAG_434 | reverse complement strand
TTTTTAAACTTCAAATGCTCGTCAATAATCTCACTCGTTCAATTTTTCAAAACTGCAATATCCCTTATTTCTACTTTTCCTCTGCCTAGAGTGACAAAAGAGGGTTAAAACATAAAGCAAAATAACGAATCCAATAACAGAGTAATAAACTCGTGGCAAAGTGTATCATGGATGAGCTACTGAAAGTTTGGCATAAGCATAAGTCGTTATCAACGCTATTGTCCCTGCTATCACAAATGCGATTGGTGCGCCAACATCAGCTATTTGGATTGCAATTCCCACCACTGGAAAAAGTCCACCAACAATGCCTCCTACACCCAATGCCCACACAGACCAAAAACCCATTTTTTTGCTTGACAACTGGAACCTCTTTGGGGATAGATAGTCCTAATTGTGAGATCTAATAATACATCAAGATCCCACCTCATTATCGAGACTTATAATAATGTGTGTTGACAAGCGAAGCTGTGCGCCTTCCTTAGCGGGACGCTGGAGGCAGTAGGTGGGAAGGTTAAGATTGTTTGAGCTTATAAATTTCCTGATGTTCCTCCATGAGTACGCCTAATTCTTTTCATTGCCATTTCTAAGCTTAATTTCATTCGTTTAAAAGCTCTGACAAGACTCCCAATTTCATCATTAGAAACCTGCTCGAAGTCAACTTCTAAATGTCCTGTACTTACTTCTTCAGCAACACGAGTAATCCGCTTAAGAGGAAGAATAACTTGTCGATTCAAAAAGATATTAACCACAAGTATAACCACTATAAAAACAGCAGAGACAAGTCCTACTATTAATAAAGAGAATTGATTAGCTTGTTCAATGACTTTACTTGCTGGTAGAGATACAAATTGAACCGCTACAATTTCATTTAAGTGCCAACCAAATCCATTCACTGATCCAAAACGCTCAATCATAGTTTTCGGAGCAGCTTCAGGAGTACTATGACACTGAAGACAAGCTTCTTGGCTAATTGATAGCGGACGAGAAATGTAAAAGATATCACCACTAGGAAGTGAGCGAAATCCACTTATCTGTTTTAAATCTTTTTCTTTTCTAAAACGCTCTAAAATGTTTGCTTCAAAACTATCAGCTTTATCCCGAAGATTTGTCGGATTTGTTGCTGCTTCTTTATAAAAGAAGTCCCGATATTCTGGTTTTTTTCGTAGAATTTCAAAAACTTCTCGTGCTGAGTATGCAGATACAACTTGGGGTTGAAACTTTTCTTCTAGTCTTAAGGAAAGTTCTGGATAGATTTGAGTAAGTGTGTACTCTCGAATAGAAGTCATTGTGTCAATAAGTGTTAAAGCTCTTAAGGCTATTTCGTTTGTTGCATTTTGCCTCAGCAATGTAGAAAGAGCTGACCCACTTAAACTTAAACCTACTATAAGAATTACAAGTAGTAAAATTGTAAATTTTTGTTTCAGTTTTAAGTTTTTTAACATAATTCTAGAGTGTAAGTAGAAATAAAATACAAACTTATATCTTAATTTATGATCTGCTCCTCGTAACCAGCGTGTACTTCTTACAGTGCATACAGACCACCGGACTCGCAGCGCTTGCAGCGTCGGCAGTAGGGAATGCAGACTGGGCGCGGGCTGCTGTACGCTCAAACGCAATGAACGTGCCGTACGGAGGTAGCTACAGCATTGGTCTGTTTTACAACACTGGACAGATCCCGACGTTCAAGATGACCTAACGGCTCATTTACGTAAGTTCTTCCCCCCGCCTTTGCTCGGTGATATCTTCAATTGCTAGTAAAATCATTTGGGTGTTGTCACTTTTGGGCATTTTGCGAGCTTTTAACCGCATGATTTTATGTCCAATCTGAGCGAAATCATGCTCGACCACGAAATCTTGAAACTGAGCATTACTGGCTAGAATTTCTTCCAGTTGCGCTCGCAGTTGGGGAATGTCCCACTGTCCATTGCCCAATTCAAAAATCGAATATTGCTCTGTTTGAACGGGGGAGACTTCAAACATGTCATAAAAGGAACAATTTGCTGAAATGACCCGTAAGTCACTGTTGAGCACAATCAGCGGTTCCCAAATCGTTTCCACGATTGTAGCCGCATAATCTCTAGCTTCCAGCAATTGAGCGTTACTGCGTTTGAGGTCGTCAATATCAATCAACACCAACACTGCCCCATCGATCTTGTTGTCAATAGTGCGATAAGGGCGAATTCGCAGATGATACCAGTGTCCATCTCGGTCTTGAATCTCCTGTGCCTTCAAGTTAAGCGTACGAATCACCTCTAAAATTTGTTGCTCTAAGTTGGGCACATTCAGCTTGTGGGTAATATCGCTTAGCGGTCGCCCAATGTCAGTTGTAATCAGGTTGAAAATGCCTTCCATTGCTGGAGTAAATTGCCGAATCTGGAGATCGGAACCCAGCATGAGAATTGGGATATAAATACTATTAAGCAGATTCTGCAAATCGTTGCTGACTTGCGTTGCTTTTTGAGTGCGACGACGCAGTTCATCATTCACCGTATGTAGTTCTTCATTCGCTGCCTGAATTTCTTCTTTTGCCGTTTCCAGTTCCTCATTCGTACTTTGCAATTCTTCATTGCTAGACAAAATTTCTTCGTTGGCAGCTCTTAAATCCTGGTTCGTGGCTTGCTGCTCCTCAATTATCGATTGCAGATGCTCTCTAGTGGTTGCTAGTTCTTGCTTAAGCCGAGCAATCTCTTGAGCCTCCCTGGTTTTGCGCTTTCCAGGAGTGCGGCCATCATCAGTTGCATCTGGTAAATCTAGAATCATTGGTGCATCTTCAAATAGAACCAAGAAACATTGTTGGCTTGGCCCAACCTGAAACGGAGTGACGCTAATAGTTATTTGCCGGATGCGAGTGCCCTCCCTCACCTGCAAGCCTTCTCGTTTGACAGACAGATTCTGCTGTTTTGCCTGATAGATGGCCGACTGTAACTCTCGTTGCAATTGTTCTTTTACCATTTTCAATAGATTCAGACTAGCACGACCGGGAGCAGGTTCTAGATAAGGACTCGTCTGTCCCCGAAATTGTAAAATATCCAGGTTAATATCAACCACAACACCAGCTGGTGCATATTGGTTCAATACAATCCGGTCTGCTTCTTTTTGGAGATCCAGGTCGCTGGGGAGATGCTCTGTCTCGTGAGGTTTAGGATTAATGATCGTGGGAGAGGAAGGGCTGGAAGTCAACTCAATGGAGGGGCGAGCTGCTGTTAGCTTCTTAGCATAGATTTTGTTCTTTTTATCGCACAAGGTAAACAAGTCTGTAAAGTCGCCTACCCTTTCTGATGTGCCTAACATGAGAAAGCCCGTAGGTTTAAGCCCGTAATGGAAGATTGGCAACAGCTTTTTCTGCAAAGCAGTTCCTAAATAGATCAGCACATTGCGACAGCTGATCAAGTCCAGCCGAGAGAAAGGCGGATCTCCAATCAGGTTTTGTCTGGCAAAGACGCAGAGTTCGCGCACTGACTTACTGATCTGGTAGCCTCCCTCAACCTGCACAAAGAAGCGATATAACCGTTCCGGGGAAACATTCGCGATTTGGCTGGGTGTGTAGATACCATTACGGGCGTATTCGATCGCTGCTTCACTAATGTCGGTAGCATAGATCTGAATTGGGATTCGGGGAACCTGCTCGGCTAAAAACTCTAGCAAGCAAATAGCGATTGAGTATGCTTCCTCACCAGTTGAACAACCCGCAACCCAGATGCGAATGGGTGTGCTTAGCGATTTCTCCTTAACAATCACAGGAAAGACTACGCTTTTTAAAGCTTCGAAGCTTTCAGGGTCGCGGAAAAAACTAGTGACATGAATCAGGCAATCTTGATACAGCGCCATCACTTCTGCTGGGTTATTTTGAAGATAGCGTACATAATCTTCTAAGCATTCGAGCTTGTATAACAGCATCCGCCGCTGAATCCGGCGATTTAAGGTAGTTTGTTTATAGTGAGTAAAGTCAACGCCTGTTGCCTTCCCTAACAAATTGAAGATAGTTGCAAGCGCCTCCTGAGCAGTAGCGGGGGGTGAGGTTGCCCATAATTCAGGTAAGGGTTGGCTGGCAATGTAGGGATGACGGCTGATCTCATATAGCTGCTCTGCAATCTGGTCTGGTGGTAAGATGAAGTCTACTAGACCTGTGGCGATCGCTGTGTTGGGCATACTCTCGACCTGTGCCGACTCGCGACATTGGGCAAACGTTACACCCCCCGCTGCCTTGACTGCCTCTAGTCCCCTTGCTCCGTCAGAATCAGCACCAGATAAAATCACAGCAATTCCTTTACTACCCCTGTCTTCGGCAAGGGAAAGCAAAAATGTGTCAACCGACATAAACACCCGACTGTTACTGGGGCGAGGATTTAATTTTAAAACCCCTTGAGCAATAGTCATACTGGCATTGGCCGGAATCACATAGACGTGATTTTGTTCGATGATCATGCCATCTTGTGCCTCATGCACAGGCATTTGGGTTGCCCTGGAAAGAATTAAGCTCAGCTCGCTTCCCTGCTCTGGAGACATGTGCTGAATAATGACAAACGCCATGCCCGTATTAGTCGGCAAATAATTTAGCAGTTGGGTAAACGCCTCTAATCCACCTGCAGAGGCTCCAATCCCCACCACTGGAAATAATTCATCCCGATTATCCAGCTTGTTAGGTTGTGGTTTTTTGGAAGAGCGTTTAGGGTTCATGTTTGTAGCGACTATCCCGCTGGCGATGATGCGAGTGCCTATTGATTAAGCTTGTAACAGAATTAACGATGCTTTTAACAGTAAGTAACAATAGATTGGCTAAAAACGTCGTATATTTTACATTTTACTATAACATAAACTACCCCACCGCTCCTCCTCCATAGAGGGATAGAGAATGAACTAAATTGGTTAATAACTGAATTGAGAGGGAACAGGGAAATCCCCTACTTTTAAATATGTGGATTGAAAACAGCGGCGAGCTAATTTGGTTAGGCAAGCAGTCATAAGCAACGAAATACTAAGCGAAGATAACTTAGATGAAGAAATAGAGGAAAAACATAAGGGATTAACAATAGATATTCAAAAAGAACTTTAGTCAATCTCGGGAATTTCGCTTCTCAGATTAATACTCCTTGCCCCTAATAGTTTACCTAAAGCGACTGACTGCCGCAGTGAAGCCCTCAATGCTTGACTTTTGGCAACGATTTCCTTAACAAGACGATCTTGTTCAGTTAGATCAGTGAGTTTTACTATACTTTGAGGTTGTTCTTGTAGCGATCGCTGAGATTCTCCACTAGGGAGGGTGGGAATTTGGCGTGGAATTGATATTTGCTCTGATGGCTCAGCTGTTGCGGTCAGTTGCTCAAGTTGTTGCTGAAGTTTCTCAATTTGGCGGTCAATCTGCTTTAGTTGCCGACCACGGGTGATCGCGTTTCTATAATCTTCCACTTCCTCCGGTTTTAGGTGCTTTAGCGTCTTACCCTCAAAGAGGGGTTGACGGCTTCTCACCTGCCAGTATTTGCAGTCGGTTCGGGCTGTGCCTCCTGGCTTTACTTGCACCAACCAGCTGTGTTGTAAAATCCAACCTTCCCCAGCAATCTGTGCTCGTTGGGTCTTGAGCACATCTAGGCTAGATTGAAGTTTTGTTAATTTTGACATTCTTAATTCGTACGCAAAGAATCACACTAATTTAAAGTTAACATAACTTCCGCTGCAGAAGCTCTATAATATTTGCATACGAATCAGAAATTTACAACTGCCTTACTGTTGGTGACAGTAGAAAACATGTCTACTCAAATACACCTTGACAATAGCTTTTTGTGCAAGCAAGTTGAAGATACAGATGAAGTCAATCCAGAATTTGAAGCCTTATTAGATTACCTCAAGTATAACCGAGGCTGTGATTTAACAAGTTATAAACGCTCTAGCCTCATACGACAGGTTCACAAGCAGATGCAAAGCATTAATATTGATACTTATCAGAGCTACCTAGAGTATTTGCAAGGTCATCCACAAGAGTATCTTACTCTTGTAGATCGTGTTCTGATTAACGTCACCAGCTTTTTCCGCGATCGTGAGGCTTGGGATCAATTAGCAGCGCAGATCATTCCCAAAATTATTGCCACTAAACAACCCAATGAGCCGATTCGAGTTTGGAGTGCAGGCTGTGCCACCGGACAAGAGATTTATAGCCTTTTGATTCTGTTCGCAGAAGCCCTAGGAATTGAAGCTTGCTTACAACGAGTTCGGTGTTTTGCTACCGATGCAGATGAAGCAGCCCTTTTGCAAGCACGTCAAGCTACATACACTAGCCAAGATATTATTGGCATTCCTCCTGAATTGCTTGAGAAATACTTTGTGCAAACCAAAACAGGCTATGTCTTCCACCCAGAACTTCGCCGCACCATCGTCTTTTCTGTTCACGACTTAACTCATAATGCCCCCATCTCCAAGATTGATCTCCTGGTCTGCCGCAATGTATTGATCTATTTCAACCCACAAGCTCAAGCCTCCGTCATGGCTCGCTTTCACTTTGCGCTCAAAAATACAGGCTTCCTCTTTTTGGGTAAGGCAGAATCATTACTCAACTCCAAACAAATTTTTATGCCTGTTAATCTCACTCAGAGGATTTATGTCAAAAGACAGAGGCTAGAACTAGATGACTACCTCTCTATTTCTCCTCAACCTCACGAGCAACAGGCAACTAATTTACTGGTAATTCAAAACTACCTCTGGGAGAATGCCTTTGAGACAAGTTCTTGTGCTCATCTAGCCATTGATGCAAATAGTTGTTTGCTCTATTTCAATCAACAAGCAAGAACCTTATTTGGCTTATCGTATGACGATTGGAAACGCCCTTTTCAAGAGCTTGAGCTTGCAAAGTTAATCAGTTTCAACACATTCATAAAAGCACTTCGCTCCCGAGGGAAGTTGACCGTATTGAAAAATGTTGAGTGGACTACGCAAGAGGGTATAAAGCATTTTGACATTGAGATTTCATCAGTAGTTACCACTAGTAAGCATTTACTAGGAGCGACTTTAACGTTTATTGAAAAAAATGATTATCAGCAACTTAATGAAGAGTTAGAGTCTACTCGCTTAGAATTAGCCAGAGTTTCTAAAATCCTTGAAAAAACAAAATCTGAACTCAGCATTGCTTACAAAGAATTAGAAAGTGCTCACAAAGAGTTAGAGATTGTAGAAGCTTTTTGTATGTGAGTCTCTCGCTGAGAGTATACGATGATTTGTTGAGGTTGGGCATAGGGCATGGGGGAGCCAGTGCGTTGCGGAGGTGTCCTCCGTTGTAGACGCAAGGGAGGGCGGCTTCCCGTTCGCTGAAAGCGTTCCCGCAGGGTAGGGTAGCAACTGGCGTGGTTTCACGCCACTCCCCTCAAGTCGGGAAACCCGCCCACGGGGGTGGCTCAACGGACAGTTCGCGCAAGTCGGGGAACCCGCCCATGTGACTGTCCTCCCCAAGTAGAGCAACTGCCGTCATGGGGCATGGGTAGACAATAAGAGTTAGATATTTGTTATTAAATATCTAACTAATGTATGAGCACTTAAACTCATACTTAAGGAACTGTTCTTTCTTATGGGTCTAGGAGATATATAAGAGATATGAAAAAATTTTAAATGAAATATTTGCTCCTGATAGCAAATGTCAGGATATTGAAACAACTAACCTATGCTTTGCTTAAAAAAAACTCATTTATTTAGAAACAAAAATAGCCTCAGTAGTTATAAATATCAGGAGGATAATGTGAATGCATACAATTTTACTCAGCAAATAAAGGCGGTGCGTCAACGCGCTAATATATTACAAAATAAAGCTAAAATTTCACCTTTACCATCATCAGAAATATTGAGCAAATCTCTTGAGGATTTGAGTGTAGCATTAGAAGAATTGCATACGGCTGAAGAGGAGCTACATCAGCAGAATGAGGAATTGATTAGCACTCGTCAGGCTTTAGAGGCAGAACGGCAGCGCTATCATGAACTGTTTGATTTTGCTCCCGACGGTTATCTGGTCACTGACCTTAACGGGAAAATCCAACAAGCCAATCGTGCTGCTGCTAAGTTACTATCTATCTCCCAAAACTTCCTCAATGGCAAACTGCTGATCAACTTTATCCCAGACAACGAACGTCACGCCTTTCGATCACAACTGCTCTACTTACAGCAGATGGAACCAATCCAGGATTGGGAAATTCCCATGCAAACGCGAGAAAAGATTAGATTCGACGCGGCGCTGAGCGTCACTGTTGTACGCGATGACGAAGGTCAGCCTAAGGGTTGGCTCTGGCTGGTACGAAATATCACTCCCCGCAAACAGGCAGAAGCACAAATGCGCACTATTCAGCTTGAGAATTTGCAGCTACAAGAAGTTACAAAGTTAAAATCTCAATTTTTGGCGTTGATGTCTCACGAACTGCGTACCCCAATGAATGCGATTGTAGGCTTTTCTCAATTGCTGTTACGCCCACCATACAATCATCTCCCCATTCCGGCGCAAGTAAACAACATTGTGCAACGCATCTTTAATAATGCTAAACACCTGCTAGAACTGATCGAAGATATACTTGACTTCGCCAAGCTAGAAGCTGGGCGCTTGGAGTTGAGATGCGAAGAATTTAATTTAGCTGAATTAGTAACAGCAACTACAGAAGAACTACGTTGTTTAGCCGAGCAAAAACACCTGAGTTTGTCTGTTGACATTCATCTATCAAATCCTATTATCATCAACGACAGTTATCGCCTCCGGCAAATTCTAGTCAACTTGCTTTCCAATGCGATTAAGTTTACTGATACTGGTAGTGTGGCGATCAAAGTCTTGGACATTCAAGACCGAATCATGCTGATAGTTAAAGATACAGGAATAGGTATAGCCGAAGCTGATTTGCAAAAAATTTTCAAAGAATTCCGGCAAGTTAATCAATATAGCACCCGCAAGCACGGTGGTACAGGTTTGGGATTAGCAATTGTAGATCAATTAGTGCACTTGATGAAAGGAAACATTACCGTAGACAGCAAACTCGGTGAAGGCTCAACTTTCCGTGTTGAGCTACCAACACACTTTGAACAATTTTGTATAGAAGATCACGAAAAAACTTAACTTTTAATCTGTCTTCAGATAGAAATGCACAACTTCCCTTAAAACAGTACTCTATTGGATAGAGACCCTAAAATATACTGTTAGTTCGGGCGTTGTATTTGCCTTTACTGCGTCCGATTTTTTCCTCTTTCAGTGTTATCACATTTAGCTACTTCCTGAGCATTAAGTACTGTTAACTATATGAGAATGAATTAGCCTTATACCAATTTAATATGAAGCTGCATAGAAAAGAGCTTCTAGAATAAAGTTATAGGAAGAGATAGAAATTACCTGCTCAAGTGTAAGTTGGTCGAATATTTCTTG
>JAJPJF010000536.1 GCA_021324415.1 Nostocales cyanobacterium Centralia_MAG_434 | reverse complement strand
TTTTTAAACTTCAAATGCTCGTCAATAATCTCACTCGTTCAATTTTTCAAAACTGCAATATCCCTTATTTCTACTTTTCCTCTGCCTAGAGTGACAAAAGAGGGTTATGTTTGGAAAGCCCTAACCACTGATAGAAACCCCAATCAAGTGCCCAATACCAAAAGTAATCCCAGCTGCAGCAAAGCCGAAAATTACCTGGCGGGTTCCGGAGTACAAAATGCTTCGTCCAGTCAATAGGGTGATACCTGCACCAATTAAAAATAATGCTAGACCACTCAACAACAAACTCGCACACATAGCAGGGAATCCTTTTAAAATCGCAAATGGGGCGACTGGGAAGATTGCACCTAGCGCGAACAAAAAGAAAGATGCGATCGCCGCTTCCCAAGCTGATCCTCCTAGTTCTTCTGGATCAATCCCTAACTCCTCACGAGATAAGGTATCCAAGGCTGTTGATTTATTCTGCATCATTCGCGCTGCTAAGGCACGAGCTTGTGTCTCTGGTAGACCCTTAGCTTCGTAGATCAAAGCTAGTTCTTCTTCTTCTTCCTCTGGCACTTCTTCAACTTCTCTGCTTTCGATGCGGATTTGACGCTCATAAAGTTCTCGTGAACTCTGAACTGAAAGCCATTCCCCTAAAGCCATTGAGCAAGCACCTGCTAGCAACCCTGCTATACCTGTGACTAAGATTGACTGGCTGGAACTATTAGCCCCAGCTACACCCATCACTAAACTGAGATTTGAAAGTAACCCATCATTGGCACCAAGAACCGCTGCACGTAAAGTATTACCACCTGCAGTGCGATGACGCCCCTCAATTTGAGCGATCGTCCCACCCTCAATACCAGTGCCTAGTGAACCAGTAATAGCTTGCAAAAGTCGTGCATGAGAACGTTCCTGCACTGGCAGTGCTGTATTGTGAGTGTCGGTCTGCATGTCATAGGTGTGGCTATCCACCTGTTCCATAGCATTGATTGTCGGTAAGACAAACTGTGGCCCAAACCAAGTTGCCAACTTGGCCAACATCTGGGTTCGCCAGCCTATCTTCCGCTTTGGGATGCGATGTCCCGCACTCAGTAATTTATTTTCCCAAAATTGAGCATGTGTTTCCTCTGTTGCAGCAAGTTTGTTGTAAACCAGAGATAAGGCTGGTTGCTTTTCGGCTCTAGCAAGAGCTCGATAGAGAAAAGCACTTTCTATTTCGTCTTGCCAATTTTCTAAGCTACGAGCAATATCGGCTTCGGTTGCCATAACTAACAAGTTTTTTAGCAGTTATGTTAGCGCTTTTGTTTGTTAACGCTTGTATCTTAGGAGTCAAAAACTCAGAGTGTCCAAATACTATCTAAAACGGAGAGGGGGGGATTCGAACCCCCGTTGACGTTGCCGCCAAAACGCATTTCGAGTGCGTCGCATTCAACCACTCTGCCACCTCTCCACAAGGTAAGTTATTCCCATGTTATTAAATAGATTATCATAAATTTCTAAGTTGTCACATAACGGGTTGACACTTACCAGCCCGGATCAATCCGACACGACGGGCGATCGCATCACTTCGGGAAGTAAACGGTCCCCATTGCTGAACAATTTCGGAATTATTCTCTTGGTCTTGGGATTCATTGCCGTTGAGGACAACTTCACAATGACCAGACGGACGCTTGACAATATACCAAGATTCTGGATTACTCATATTTACCGATACAAAGAGCCATGAAAGCCAAAAACCCCAAGAATATCTTATAGCGGTTGCTGTAGCCGTTTAATTAAACTCTCTGCTTGTTGATAGTTTGCAGTATCTCCTTGCGCTTGAAAGAGCTTAGCAGCTAGCTGTAAATCTTGAATTGTTCCTGGCTGGTCTCCAAGACCATAGCGAGCACCAGCTCGATGAAGGTAAGCGAATCCATCACGAGGATTGAGTTGTAACGCCCGATCAAAGTTCCATATTGCGTTGAGATCGTCTCCTAGTTCATGTAGAACAAGACCCCGATTATAGTAGGCATTGGCATCGTTAGGATTAAGGACAATTGCTTGGTTAAAGTCCTCAATGGCTCCTTTATAATCTCCGTGCTGAAATCGGTCACGTCCTCGGTTGAGCAAGTCAACTGAGCTTCTAGAGTTAGTTGTAGTGTTAGTTTGAATAGCTTGTGCATTAGCAGAAGGGATGAGTCCACTGGTGAGTGTAGACAAACTCAGGATGATCATTGCTATGCAACAACTCTTTTCCAAGTTGTGGTTACCCATCATAGTTACCTCAAGGGTACTGCGACCTTCAGCAGAGCGAGGTCGTAGGAGAATACAATTATGAAACGTCCTACAATCAATTCTAACCATAGGCTTCTGTTGGTGCAGGGCAATTAAATTAAAAGGGGAAAGCAAAGAGGAGTTGTATCGTTATGTGTGAGGTATGGTGAGACAGTTTAACAAGAGGTGAGGCGCTAAGTCTTTCTGTTCCCTGTTCCCGGTTCACCGTATTCACAAATAAATTTAATGTTGTTCAACTACTTATGGACATTCTTAATTACAAATTACGAATTACGAATTGGTATTAGACAGTATTAATTACACACATAGTCTTTCTGTTTTTTGTCTCAAAGAATAAATTTAATTTTATCCAATTACTTATGATATTCTCAACTCCCTACACGCCTCAATCTGACCCGCCACTACCTGCTTGGGAAACGCTGCCAACAATGTATGATTTACCAAGCAATAACCCAGAGGAACCCGGTTTGCCTGACGATTTTCACTTCTTACAACCTCTGCTACTATTTTTAACTTTTTTGCCAGTTAATTGGAAATCAGAACTGGTCTATAGTGCTACTGATCTGAATCTGTACTACGATGTGCAACATCCCCAGTGGTATAAACGTCCCGATTGGTTTGGCGTCGTAGGAGTACCAAGACTATATCAAGGGCGAGATTTACGTTTAAGCTATGTCAGTTGGCAAGAGAGAGTCAATCCCTTTGTTGTCGTTGAGTTATTATCTCCTGGTACGGAAGATGAAGATTTAGGCGCAACCCAGAGAGAACCAAATAAACCTCCTACTAAGTGGTTCGTATATGAACAAATTCTACGGGTTCCCTACTATGTTGTCTTTAGTCGTTATAGTAATAAACTTCAGGGATTTCACTTGGTAGGAGGTCACTATGAAGCAATGAATTTTACTAATGAACGTTTACTCATCCCAGAATTAGGCTTAAGTTTGGGATTATGGCAAGGCTCGTTTCAGGAGATTGAGCGGTTGTGGTTGCGATGGTTTACTTTGGAAGGCAAATTGATATCCGTACCAACAGAGGAAGTGATCGCAGCCAAACAAGAAGCCGCTAAGGCAAAAACAAGAGCAGAAAAATTAGCAGAGCGTTTGCGTCAGCTAGGTGTAAATCCTGATGATCTTGATTAAATTCAAGTTTTGCACATGGGGCGATCACACGCTAAGGTCTTTGTAGCTACAGTGCGATCGCCTCAAGATTTTGTTAATGGTAGATGAATCCCTGATCCAAAATCCCCAATTATTTATGACCGTTGCCGTTGCTACCATTATTGCCATTGCTAGAGGCAAGGATGCGTTCAGCTAGTTTGTCAGGGACTTCTTGGAGATGATCGTACTCCCAGTGGAAGTAACCAACGCCTAGAGTCAGCGATCGCAATTCCACAATAAAGTTTTGCATCTCTGCTTGCGGCAAGTAGGCTACCACGCTATCCCAACCTTGCCAGTTTTGAACTCCCTCATAGCCCAAGATTTGCCCACGTCTACCACTAAGCAGTTGCAGAACTTTGGAAGTGAATTCGGTTGGAGTCGTCACTTCTAGACGAACAATTGGTTCTAGGAGTGTAGGTTCACACTTACAAATCCCCGTTTGCATAGCAACACGAGCAGCCTGCTTAAAGGCTTGCTCAGAACTATCCACGGTATGATAAGAACCATTCGTGAGAGTCACCGCCACATCTACAACTGGGAATCCCAAAGGACCATGTGCTAGAAACTCTCGCACACCCATTTCCACACCTGGAATGTATTGCTTAGGAACGACACCACCGACGATAGTTTCTTTAAAGTTAAAACCTTGGCCCCTTGGGAGAGGTTGAATATCTAGATAAACGTCGCCAAATTGACCGTGACCTCCGCTTTGGTGCTTGTAGCGCCCGTGAACTGATGCAGCAGGTTTACGAATAGTTTCTTTATAAGGTACCTGCGGCAAATGGGTTGTCATTGGCAGATTATACTTACGACGTAGACGATCCAACGCGACTTGGAGATGAATCTCGCCTTGACCCCAGAGGATGACTTCGTGAGTGTCCCCATGTTGCTCCCAAATGAGGGAGGGGTCTTCTTCTATAAGTTTGACAAAGGCACTACTGAGCTTCACTTCATCGTTGCGCTTTTCGGGAGTTACAGCCAGAGCATAGACTGGTTCTAGTTGTTCGGGTTTGGGTAATGCTGGCATTGATGGCTCTGTGGAAAGTGTGTCTCCCGTTTTAATACCCTCTAATCGGCTTAAAGCAACTATTTCACCTGTACTAGCTTCATTAACAGATTGCTGTTGTTGACCCATGAGGCGATAAATACCACCTGCACGAACGCCGTTAAGAACAATGCCATCGGTTAACTTACCACGCCAAACTCGTACTAAAGATAGTTTGCCTCCTTGGGGAGTGTAGTAAGTTTTTAGTACTTGTGCGAGTGGCGCATTGCCTGTGTGCTTACTTAAGCGTCGTTCTGTTGTGGCTTCTGGTTCGGGTGCTTCTCTGACTAAAGCTTCTAGGAGAGGGCGTACACCATAATCAAGTTCGGCAACACCAAAGAAAACTGGCACGACTAAATCTGCCCCTAGTTCTAGTTTTAAATCTTTGAGGATTTCTTCTTGGGGCGGTTCAATGTCTTCTAAAAGTTCTTCTAATAAGTGGTCGTCAAAATCTGCTAGAGCTTCGAGCATTTCTGCTCTAGCAATATGTTCTTCTTCTTTAAGATGTTCGGGGAACGGAATTGGGTCAGCAGGCGCGCCTGGATGATAGTGATATGCTTGTTCACTAACTAGATCAATAAAGCCAATAAGCTGTTCCGCTTGCATTATAGGATACTGGTGAGCTACCAAGGGACGGCTGGAGACAGCTTTGATGGCGTGTAGAGTGTCTAGGACATTAATATTTGCCCTATCCATCTTGTTCACAAAGACGAGGTGTGGAATTGCCCAATCGTCAAGGAATTTAAACAGAGGGGCAAGGGTGAGGACGCGATCTGTAATGGGTTCGCAAACAACAATTGCCGCATCTACACCAATGAGGGCATTGTAAGTTTCTTGGGCAAATTCCACACTTCCTGGACAGTCAACAAATGTGAAGCGAATGTCGTTATACTCAGTACTCGCAGTGCTTGTTTCTACACTCATATGGCGATCGCGCGATTCAGCGGCACTATCTCCCACTGTGTTGCTATCTTTTGTACTGCCTTTACGAGAAATCGCTCCTGTGACGAATAATAGACTTTCCAGCAATGTGGTTTTGCCACTTAAATAGGGACCGACAATTGCAACATTTCGCGTACCTGAATTGACTTTTTCTTTCATAAAACCTCCCTTGCAGTTGGCACAACCAAACTGCATTACTTCCAGTCATGAAGGGATCAAAAACGATGATTTAAGAAATTGTGTCATCTTTGCTTCGAGCGTATACCTGTTTTGAGAAGGTCGGCAAACAATCGTATTTTGTTGTAAGATTTACCTAACAAAAAATAAATTTTTCTCAAAATTAGTATATTAAATTAAAGTTTTATGAAGCGATCAAGCAGTTGTAACAACATCTTTATGAAGTAAACATAACTCAACAATTTTACCTGATAATTAAACAATGCGAATATCACTCTCCAAATATCGCACTAAGACACTACTGACTTTTCTATTCTTAGGTCAAACCTTTATCTTCCCCTCCCCCTCTTACCCTCTCCTTCCTCAATCCCAGAGGGAACTCCTGGTCCCTTCTCCCACTCCCTCTCTCTTGGCAGAATATGCTGGGAAAAGTGCTACAGACTTTTTAAATGAAGGATTACAGGCAATCAGTTCTGGTAAAGTACAAGACGGGATCGCTGCTTTTGAGAAAGCCATTGAGCTTGATCCTGGTTTAGCGCCAGCATATTACAATCTGGGGCTAGCACTGCGACAAACAGGACAATTACAACCAGCAGCTAATGCATTTTATCAAGCCACAAAAGCTGATCCCAAATTTGCTCTTGCCTTTGCAAATTTAGGAGGAGCATTGTTGGAAGGCAATAATCTACAGCAAGCAAACGATTACTTGCAACGGGCATTGGAGCTTGATCCGAAATTGGGGGTTGCATACTATAACTTAGGATTGTTACAAGTACAGCAACGAGATTGGGAGCGAGCGCTCACAACCTTGAAAAAAGCAATGGAATATAGCCAAAATGCGCCTGAACCAGCCTATCATATGGGGATATGTTATCTCCAACTCGGAAAATTTGAAAAGGCAAAAGATGCTTTTAACAAAGCAGTAAAAATGAATCCTAAGTATGCAGAAGCTTATTACAATCTGGGCTCAATTGCGTTGCGTCAAGGTAAGTTACAAGATGCTTTAGGAGCTTTTAGAAAAGCTGCTGAAGCTAATTCCAACTATCCTAATGCTTACTATGGTGCAGGGATAACTTTTATACAAATGCAAAAGTATTCTGAGGCAGCACGGGTATTAAAATATGCAAAAAATTTATACACTGCTCAAGGCAATTCCCAATGGGCAAGGAATGCAGAAAACTTGTTGCAACAGTTGCCAAAGCAGAATTCTCCACCACATTAGGGAAATAGGCAAAAGTCAGCACAAAAAAGGTTATTAAAACTAATATTTTCTACTTTTCGACAAATATATGCATACGCTTTTGGACAGATGAATACCTCTTTTTAGGTGGGTAGAAGTGAAAGAGAAACCTAAAGGAGGGTAAATTTATGACTCAAAGCACTGGAAACGGCCAAAATCCTATTAGCAACCTAGAGTACGATTTTGTTACCGTGTTGCATAATAAAGGCGAAGCAATCAAAGCCTATGAAGCTTATATTCAAGATGCACAGCAAGCTAACTCACAGCCTTGTGTAGAGCTGTTCCAAAAGCTGCGGCAATCTGATATTGAGCAAGCTAAGGAAATCCGCCATCATCTTCAGGAAGTCTTGCAGAAAGGTAAAATGTAGAGATGATTATCTCGAGTGTGCGATCGCCTAGTGAGTCTTCTGATAGCTGAAGACCAACTGAAATATAGGCTAGCAGTACTCCCTTGCCACTCGAAAATGACTTAAATCTTATAGGGTGCGTTATGGACTGGTGTTCTAACGCACCATAATTTTTGGTTATTATTTAATTCCCAATGCTGATTTACCCAATGCTAGACAAATCACATCATTTTGGGGTGTATGAATGCGGCTACAAAGAACATCTCGATAATGTCTTTCAAGGGGATTTGTCTTAAATAAACCTGGGTTGCCAATGAGTTTTAGTGCAATTTCTACAGCTTGAATGGCGTTGTTTGTTGTCACATATTTCACTGTTTGAGCTTGCAAATTCACATTAGTATCGTGTTCACCGTTATCAATGTCAGCTGCCAAGCTGTAAATGAGTCGATGGTTGACGTAAAGCAGTGCTTCAATTTCACCAACTGATGTTTGGAAATGGGGCAAAGTTGCCAGACTTGCACCTAAATTGGCAGGCGATCGCTGATGCAAATATCCAACTAACCAATCTCGTGCTGCTGTTGCTACCCCTTGATACAACGCACTCAACAACAAGCTACCACCTGCTAGCGATAATGGATCGGGTGGTGACCAAGCCTTGGGAGGACGGACATCTAAAAGGTACTCTGCAGGAATCAACACGTCGTCTAAAATCAAATCGTGACTCCCTGTTGCTCGCATTCCCAAGTGATCCCAAGTTTCCACAATCTTTACACCAGGGAGATCGTGCGGTACTAGAAAATTACCCACCTGCGGCTCATCGTCATCTGTCCGCGCCCATACGACAAAATACCGCAGAATAGGACTACCAGTCGTGTATTGTTTGTGACCAGTCACTTGCCAACCATCAGATGTGCGTTTGGCAAGGGTTGCAGGTAATCCACCTCTAGCAGGTGTGCCTAACTCTGGTTCTACACGGGCAGCATTGATGAGGGCAATGCCTTGCACAGACTCCCGACAAACCCTTTCATAAACAGCAGGATGCCAGCGTCGAGTCCGGGCTGCGTTAGCGTGTTGTAGATAGTGCATTGTGAGCACTAAAGCAGTAGAAGCATCGCCACTAGCTATTTTTTCAATCACTCGACAAAGAGTCACATATCCTACACCCTGACCACCAAATTCTACTGGTACACTCAGATTCAATAATTGCGCTTTATGGAGGGCATCAAAGTTCTCAAATGGAAAGGAATTATCTCTGTCGTGGACATCGGCGCGGGTGGCAAAATCGGCAGCGAGGGATTTGACAACCTCAAACAATTGAGGGAAAGATTTTGGTGTTAGGGTGACAGATGGTTTTGACATCTTTAGGGAATGGGGAGTAGGGAAATAGGAAATACCCAGTATTATTACCTATAACATGAATTGAGAGTTTGTAATAAGCACTTTATTGCTGACTACAAACCTCTCGAAACTGATGGGACAGTACACTACTGCCAATTTCCCACTAAAATGTATGGTGCCCAGTAATAAGGATGAGGAGGCAAAACCTTAAGGTCATCGAATGGGGGTTTATTTTTAAGAGACTCGATTAATGAGAGTTGAGCTACCCTTAAAGCATCTAATTTTTTCTCTCCTGTTTTTTTCAACTGTTGGTAAAATTTGCCCATCAACTCAGTTGTGTAAGTATCTCCCACAGACCAGAGAGTGGCAAGAGTGCTACGTGCACCAGAACGCACAGCGGTTCCCGCCAAACCTAATACAGCTCGTTCATCACCAGTTGCGGTTTCGCAAGCACTTAGCACTAGTAGTTCTAATGTTCTCTCTGGTCCTTTGAGCAAGGTACTCAGCTCATCAATATTGATACTTTTACCATCCCCTGTAATAATAAAGTTCTTTTGAGCATTAGAACTAAATACCCCGTGAGTTGCCAAATGAACGATAGAGAAACTAGATTTTAGTTCTTTTTGGATGGTTTTTGCAGTAAAGTCTTGGTTAAGAAGTGCTAAAGAAGCAGGAAAAGCTTGTTTGATTTGGCTTAATTCTTTTGGAACATTAGCTAATGCAGGAAACGTTTCTCCTTGAACTCTTATTTGCTTACTTATTCCAGCTGCTAAAACTTTTCGATGTTCTGGCTTCAGTAATTTAGGGTCTACAAGCTGCAAACTAGGAACTAGAGCAACTCCATATTTTTCAATCAGATATTTTTGACCATTATAAAGTGCAACTAACGGCACTTTTTGTAATCTTCCATTAAGCACAAAAACTAAATTTTTAATTTTATTAGCCTCTAATTCTGTCTCCAAAGGTAAGATTAACCAATCATAAAGATTTTTGAAAATTGGTAAAAGTGCCTGAAGGTTTTCTTTTAATTCATCTGGATTTGGATTAGAAGTGGATAGGATATTGCGAGCCGAGTTGTTCACTGTGACATTGTCTAAGTGATCATAAAGTTGATCTAGAGTGTCATTAATTTCTATTTCTGAAATTTTTGTTGTGAATTGCACTAAAGGCTTTCCAGGGAAAGAAAGGATAATTTCTAAGCGGTCTTTTAAAATAATGGGGTAGATAACCGCTGCTTGTGGGTCGATGTCATCAACTCGCACAGCAACATTCGTTTCTTGAGAGCAAGGGTCATGAAAAAAGTTATCTAGTTCTGCAAGTTGGAGAGATTCTATAACTCTTCGAGCAAACTCCAAGCGGTTTTTGGGTTTGTTTATCTCAAATTTAGCTGGTGTGGCACTCGGATTTGATACGATTAAGGAATTCAATTCATTTGTACTTAAATTGGATTTCAATATTAAATTTACTAATTCTAAATAGACTGGTTTGACTTCTTGTAAGAAGTTAAACTGGACATCTCGATTATTCACGTTTAAGTCACTACGGAGAGACTGAAGAGTGTTAAAGGCAGCCGCATATGAAGCGATCGCACTTTTCTCGTCTCCCTGTTTCCCAAACAAACTCCCCAACTGAGATTGCCACAAATAAATGATTTCTCGTGCATCTCCAACAATATTTTGATCTTGAGCTAACATCAAAGCTTGCCGAGTTAAATCTATTGCCTGGTTCAACTGTTCCTTTTGGTAGTACAGTTTTCCCAAATAACCCAAAGTATAAGTTTCTGCTCGCTTGTCTTGTAAATTTCGCGCTTGCTGCAACCCTATATTCAAAATCGATTCCACTTTGTCCATTTGTTTGCTTTGCATTAAACTTTGAGCAAAATTGATCCGAGCATAAATTGCTGCACGATTTGGAGAGAGAGTAGCAAGGGTGGATTCAATTTGATCTTGCAAAGCTTGTTCATCCTTGGTGAGTCTTGAATCTAACTGAGCCAAAAAATCCTTTGCTCGTTCAATTAACTTAGATTCACCAAATCTGGTCCATGACGCAATACGGCGATTTGTTTGTTCTTCCCACCATTGTTGAGTTTCTAGTAATAACTGAAAGTGATTAAGTTGTGCACGAATTTTCAGAATTGGTGAAGATGATGCGATCGTTGCGGCTTGGATATAGTCACGAAAAGCTTGCTGGTAAGGTTCTAGAGCAGCTTCTTGAGATTTTTGGTCTATGATAGAAGTCACATCTTCATAATCCCAACGTTCTCGAATTTGATTTCCTAAAGCGCGTTCAGTGTTGGCTAAACTCAGCAAAACAGCACTAGACTCTGGTGAGGCTTTCAAGACTGACCAGCTCAACTGCAAAGATTTTTTAGATTGCGTAAGCATACCTTGCCTTCTTAAAACTTCACCAAGGCTACGTAAACCAATAGCTTGAGTGGGTGAAATAGGTTCGTGCTGTTTAGAAAGGGTTGTGAGGAGGTTATCTAATTGTTGTTGAGTACAGTCTGGGTGTTGAATAGCAAAACTTTGGAGTAACACTTTGCAAGCTTTAGAGTACAATCCTAAATCTTGAAGAGCCTGAGATTGATTGATCAGACTCTTTGTCATTCCCTCATTATCACCGACTTGCCGATATGCCTCAACTGCTTCTTGCCAGACATTTGCAGCTTCGTCAAATTCACCTGCATTATATTTTTGTTGACCGTCTTTTGCCAGTTCTAGAGCATGACTGGTTAAATTTGTATGAATTGACTTTGACCAAGCCGGAATGCCTATAGAAGAAAAGAGTCCAAATAAGATTGAAAAGAGAAAAACTAATATACGACGGTGCTTTTTAACAATCATGATGAAATATTTTGAATAAAAAAAACATTGTCTCAGAATGGATTGTACTCAACTTGAAAATACACGCCGTTTTCTTGCCATGTTCTGCCATTTGAACGAATATCCACTAAAGGGATACCCCAATCTAAGCGAGATGTGAATCTCTCACCCATCTGCCACAGCAAACCGAATCCTATACTGACCAAAGTATTAGGGTTTGGACTGTTTTTGTTTGTATTCCATACGGTGCCAAAATCAATAAATGGTGCAATTTGTAAAGTTCCTTGCACCTCTGGCACTTGGACAATGGGTATCCTTGCCTCCGCAGAAGCAGAAACTCCATTATCAGTGAGCAGTGCATCTTGGCGATAGCCGCGTACAGTTGCCTGACCGCCTAAACTAAATTGCTCTCTAGAAAGTAAAGAATCACCTGTCAGTTGCACATTAAAGCGGAGTAACATCGTAGGACTGATGGAAGGACTGCCTTTTTCATCTCCTAGCCGACGCAAATAGAGTAATTGTCCTCGCCAGAGAAAAAATCGGCTATCTGGCTGATTATTATTGATAGTGGCATCAAAGGCATCAATACCAAGACTAAACTCAGAGCGAGCAGATAGAATATCTTTACGACTACGCTGAAGCCATTCTTGACTAAAATTTAACTCAGTGAGCCGCGTTGATCCATTGACATCAGCGCCTGGGAAGAGAGGAAACTTGACACCTAAAATGGAACCGTTACTTTCCCGTCTTGCCACAGAAAGACCAAGAGCAAGTTCTTGGCTATGTTTTGCCCTGGCTGTTTGAATCACTGGTTGGCGAAAGGTGAGTTCATACTCGTGGGAGTCTACCTTGATATCTAAATTGTTAAATGGAGGTTCAACGATTTTGTTGTTAGTAATTTGGTAGTTAAAGCTTAGAGTGCCATTGCTGGAATTGACTGGCAGAGTGTAATTTCCTTCAAACCTATTACTCCCATCAGTATTGCTATAGATAAAACTCAACTCATCTTCTAATCCCAGAAGGTTCGCTTCTGATATGCCGATACTACGTTCAAAACTACCAACGCTGGGGTTGCGGTTATTATCAATACTAAATTTGGTTTTGAAGGTTTTCGCTCCCGTGACTTTGACCTCTAGGGAGTTTGTACCAGGCTTAGTTCCAGACGTCAGTTCTGCATCGATTTTTTCAATCAGCGGGTTGATCTGCAGCAGTTGCAATGCTTCTTGCAGGCGGTTGATGTTGAGAGGTTTCCCTGTGGCCCTTTTAATGCGATTGCGGACATAATTGGGATTCACCCGCCCTTTAACGATGTTAACCTTAATATCCTCTAAGCTACCTTCAAGCACTTGAACTTTGACAATACCAGATTGAGTTTCTTGGCTGGGTATATAAGCTCCGGAGGTGATATAACCCTTTTTGATATAAAGTTCAGTGATTTTGTTAGCAGCTTGCAGGAGTTGAGCAAAAGAAATGGGTTTCTCAATAAAGTCAGCTAGGACTTGGTTTAACTCTTTTTGGCTGAATACAGTGCTACCTAAAAACTCAAACTTGTGAACAATAATAGCCTCAGGCATATTCAGCCTTTCTTCAGTGGTTGAAGGTGCAGCGATTGGAGGAGGCTGGAGGGGTTTTTCTTCTGAAGGTTGTGAATCAGGGAGATTTAGAGTAGGAGGATTCATTGGCTGTGCCCATCCGGAGGATGTGGTGGCAAGCAGAGGAAGCATGGTTAGTACACAAAGATAAGGAGACATGGAGAGCTTCAACCAACTGTCTACTTGTTTCATCCTTGTGGTTGCGAATTCCTGCTTGTTGAAATCCTCCTGTTTTTGAGATCCCTGTGACTTCTTCTGTTTAATTGGCATGGCAGGACGCTGAAGTTGATCGAGAAGTATAGGGAGTGGCTGTCGGAACTTGAGATGTTAGGATGACAGCACCTTTAGAGTTCACATACCAACCT
>JAJPJF010000149.1 GCA_021324415.1 Nostocales cyanobacterium Centralia_MAG_434 | reverse complement strand
GAAGAGGACAAGGAGGACAAGGAGGACAAGGAGGACAAGGGGGACAAGGGAGAGATTTGTATTACGAATTTAGCAACATAGTATTACAAAACAGCCTTCAGAATGAAGGAACTGCAAGTTGATTAGTATTATGTGGTAATATATGCCTAATTTGGCTGTTGGTTCTCAGGGAAAGACATAATGCTTCTACTCGATGCGCCCACTACTCAAGTCATTGCTGGAGAAAATGCAGTTGATATTTCTCAATTACCTCAGGTTTGGCAAGATATTGCTGACAAGAAGGTAGGCTTTGGATCTTCAGAAGTGCAAAGCTATGTTGAGATGGCACAGCTGTTTCAGTACAAGTTGGAGCAGGGTGATATTGATCTTTTTAATGAACGCCCAGCACTTGCTCACTTAGTACCATCTTTTAGTGAGTTATTTGGACAGTTGGCTCGAGAAACGCTGGAATTTTATGGGCGTGACTTTCAGATTGAAAGCTATCCGAATTTTGCAGAAGTTCTGCATGAAGTTGAGTCTAAGGGTTTAGAGTATACCAATGAAGTGAAGGTAGCTCACATTGGCAAAGAACTATTTGATGAGTTCGGTTATGAACTGCCTGCAAGCTTCTATCATGTACATCTTGCCCCAATTTACCGAGATCATGTGTTTGAAGAACGAGCTTTACGGTTTGACCCTCGCGACCAAGAACACAAGCGCTCATGGGATGCAGCACTTCATGCTTGCAAAGTCTTTGCTGTGCAAATGAAGATACAAAGTATCGCTTCGAAATATGGGTTTACGTATCAGCACGGTTGCGGTTGCGAAAACCATTTATCTTCTATTGATCAGGCACGAGGCGCTTTTGATTACGAATTAGATCCACAGAAACGTCAGCGGTGGATTCGCAGCTTCGTCTGGACAACTTGGTATGAATATGCATTTTTCCCCATCGTGCCAAATACGAGGTATTTGGTGTAGTAGGGCAGAGGAGGTGAGGAGGACAAGGGGGATAGGGGGGACAAGGGGGACAAGGAGGACAAGGAGGACAAGGGGGACAAGGGGGACAAGGGGGACAAGGAGGACGAGGGGGATAATTAACTCATAACTCCCCACTCCCCACTCCCCATTCCCTATTTCGTCACCTCCATAGCTAAATCTTGAAACATGGGTGTACTGAGGTAACGTTCACCGAAGGAAGGTTGGATGATGACGATTAAACGATCAGTGTTTTCCGGTCGTTTAGCGACTTGAATGGCTGCAAATAAAGCAGCACCAGATGATATACCGGACAACAAACCTTCTTCTTTTGCTAGACGTCGTCCAAATGACATTGCTTGCTCATCACTAACAGTGATCACTTCGTCAATTAAATCTGTGCGGAGAACTTCTGGAATAAATCCAGCACCAATACCTTGGATTTTGTGTGAGCCTGGTTGACCTCCAGAAATAACAGGGCTGCCACTCGGTTCAACGGCGATCGCCTGAAAACTTGGCTTACGCTGTTTAATGACTTCAGCAACTCCAGTGAGCGTCCCACCAGTACCCACGCCTGCAATCAGAATATCCACTTGTCCATCTGTATCTGCCCAGATCTCTTCTGCGGTTGTTTGTTGATGAATTTTCGGGTTTGCAGGATTCCGAAATTGTTGCAACATAAAAGCATTTGGAGTGTTTGCCACAATTTCTTCGGCTTTGCGAATTGCTCCTCGCATGCCCTCAGTTCCTGGTGTCAGAGTCAAACTTGCACCATATGCTCTAAGCATAGCTCGTCTTTCCATGCTCATGGTTTCGGGCATTGTTAAGATTAAGCGGTAACCGCGAGCTGCTGCCACCATTGCTAGTCCAATACCTGTGTTGCCAGATGTAGGCTCAACTAAAATACTTTTTCCTGGTTCAATTAATCCTGCGGATTCAGCCGCCTGCACCATGCTTGCAGCAATGCGGTCTTTTACTGAAGCTGCTGGATTCATGCCTTCCAATTTCATCACAATTCTGCCCAAACATCCTTCAGATTGAGGAATCTTGTTGAGTTGAACTAAAGGAGTCTTTCCAATTAATTCTGTTACATTGTTAGCAATCCGCATTATTTTACCCCTAAAAAGCTTAATTAGTTAGAAAATATATTTTTACAAATATGCTGTAGCAATTTAGCATATAAATAAAGATTTTAGAAAAAATATCCTTGCTTGCGTCATTGTAAGGCTCCTCTTCAGATTTTTCGGTTTGTAAATTACATTTAAGATTCTGCACTTTTTTAAGTATTTCTGCACAAATTCATGTAAGTAATGGAAAGAGGTCATGAAACAACCTTTTTTTCTCATAAATTCCTAGTCTTGCTTATTGTGGTCAGATTAATTATTTGTTATTTGCAAACTACTATACTTTTTTGAGTACAGGATTTGTTTTCCAAGAACTCGCATCAAAACAGTCATTTGTCAAAGCATATATTGGTTTAAGCTTGAGTACACAAATGCCAGAACCTTACCTTCTAAATACAAGTACCTTACCCCAAAAATACTAGTACCCTTATCCCAAAAAAATTCTGAAATACTTACAGAGCCAATCTTGTAAGCTTTGAGTACAACATTAATTAATTTAATAATCTTGATCCAGGGCAGACAAAATGTTCTCTGTCCAGACCTCTGATATAAAACAAATAGGATTTACGCAGAGATTCCCCTCTACCCCCCTACATTCCAAGGCTTTAGCTAAGGAATAAGGGGGGACTTCTTAAACCCTCACAATTGCAAACAGGATAAATTTGAGATTTGGAGTGCGTCAATCAGTTGGAAATGAACTTTCTCGCTAGGTGGGTATTGCCTAGCAAGGGAGAGCCAATATGAAGTTAAAACCCGTCAAGATTCTCACAGTTTGTTTAATCACGTTAGTTGTACTTTCTCCTTCAATAGTAGTATCTGGTGTGGTTTGGAAGCAACACATGGAGCTAGAAAAAACACAGCATTTGGCATGTAATGTAGAGCCGATTAGTACAAACAAATTGGCGTTTTCTCCTAACCAAAAGAGCACCGTTTTGAAGGAATCTAGTAGAACTAACGAACAATTTTTCAGTATTGATTTTGCAGAGCAATATCACATTGCTAAAATTTTGTATTCTTGTGTCTTGTTTATTCCTATCTTATTAGGAATATTAACTTTTTGCTACGACAGGTATCTTATACATCGAGCTAATGTTTTTCAACAACAGGTAGAAATGTTAGAAAAACTTTGGCAGCAAAGTATTGAGCAATAATAAGTTTCCATTCTATAGGTCAATAAATTAATGAGCACAGAACAACGTCAAGCTTTATATTTCAACCTGATTGATAAGCTCATTGCTTGTCCCAATGGTCAGGAGCCAGAAATTTTAGAGCAAGAACCGGAGTTAATTGATGCTGGTTTAGTAAATACTATGGTACAAGTGGCAACTATATTTGTACACGAAGGTAATAACGATGGTGCACAGTTTTTAATTCATGTAGCCCGTGAGCTATCTAAGCAACTGGGATTGTACCCTAACATTTCAAATCAGGAGTAAACATGCTATTGACTTCAACTGATGCAGGGCAAATAGCGTTAGAGTTTCTCATGGCGGAATGGAACATCTCAGAACAAGACAGAGAGTGGTTCGTCATTGTTAACTCTCGGCCCATTGGTGATATTTGGTATGTTGTAGAATTGGCTGTCGAGGGATTTCCTGATAGATGGTTTATTCAAGTGTATGATACTGGAGCATGCGATCCAGATTATACATTTATCTCTCCCATTCGTGGTTGTGATCGATATATTGACCTTATAGATTTGCCATATATTGTAGCAGAAGTATTGGTGTCAGAGCGTAATTCTCGATAAGAAAATAACGTTCAGAAATGACAGATTTTGTAGAGACGTTGCATGCAACGTCTCTATATATATGAAATTTATATAAAAAATTATGTTCGTTTAATTCCTCCGATTATTCTACAATTCTAGATTCTAAATTCTGTTTTAAAAAAACTTTAAAAAGAACTATTCTGTTATCTTTATATAACTAAATTATGATATATTAAATACTGTGACATTCTCTACAAAAATACAGTTTGTCATGATTAGTGAAGACCTCCTAGCTCAAGAATTTATTAGAGTCGTCAAACACTATTACCCAAAAGTAGGAGAATTACTAGAAACTTCTTTTGTGAAAGTAATTACCTGTTACTGGGGACGACCTCCTAAGCGCTTGCAATATATAGCAATTTATTGCTCAGACAAAAAAATGCCTTATATGCAAGCTCAAAAAGATGTACTCAGAGAAGTGGCAGACAATATGGGACTAGTTCAGGTAGTCTTTTTGAATGCTACACGACTGCTGCGAGATCCAATGTCCAAAATCAAGCAAGGAGATCCGCGCTTGTGGTTGGATTTACAGTTGGTCGCTATTTAAGAAATAACCGCGATCGCAATGAAAACCGGACTATTCTGTAACTATGAAAATCATCACTCTAGTGCCAATCTTGCTATTTCTGAACAAGTTGCACTGGTGAAACATGCAGAAGATTTGGGTTTTGAGGAAGCCTGGGTAACAGAGCATCATTTTAATGAATTTAATCTTAGCTCATCAATATTATTGTTGATGGCACACTTAGCAGGCGTAACCTCAAAGATCCGATTAGGTTCAGCAGCAGTGTTACTAGCTTTTCACAACCCAATTCGTGTGGCTGAGGACATTACAACTCTGGACAACTTATGCAATGGGCGATTAGCTTTTGGAATTGCCAAAGGTGGACCGTTTCCTGAACAAAACAAGCACTTTAGCGCATCAATGAGTGAATCACGCGCCAAAATGCTAGAGGCAATAACGTTGATTCATAAATTGTTGTATGAAGTAAATGTGTCGTTCAACGGGCAATATTATCAGTGCGATCGCATTACGATTTATCCAAAACCCCTGCAGCGAGTTATTCCAGTCTATGTGGCAAGTGGCGATGATGACGCGATAGCATATGCAGCCAAACATTCCTTCGGTTTGATGGGAGGACCACCGTTTTCCTTAGAGAGACTGAAGAAGACTGTTGCCAAATATCGTACCTTAAATTCTTCTGGCTCTGAAGATCTGATGCTAGCAAGATTCTTTTTTGTAGCTAAGACGTACGATGAAGCAGTCAGTGAGGCTTTGCCTTTCATCCGTCAATTCAGCATGAAAATGAAAGCCAACTCTGCCCTAGTGATGCAGAATAGCCGTAATCCGAACCTGAAGCCATTTGATCGGACAAACATCTGTTTTGACGAAGACTATTTGATTGAGAACTCGATCATCGGTGATGTGGCAACTTGTCGAGACAAAATCAAAAAGTTTCAGAACGAATTAAACTTAGGCTCACTAGCACTAAAACCTTCATCTTTTGATCTACAGAAAAACCTTGAAAGTTTGACTCGCTACAATCAAGAAGTCCGAAATTACACATGAAGCAACTAGTTAGTGGTTACGAGAAGAACTAACTACTAACAATTCTACAGGCGTTGGGCGTAGACCCTCCCGTAAAGTACCGCTGTTCCGTCCCAACCAACAACCAACAAGAACTTATGAAAAATAAATCCTTCCTTCCCGCTGATGATTTGCCACCATCTGAAGCAACACAAATTGATAGGATACTGCGTTGGCAATTAGAACGATCTACTGGCAGATGCTTTTTTGAAGCCTGTGATGGTATTACACGAGCATTGTTGTCTAGTTGTCAATGGTATATCACCACAGATAGCAGTACTCTCACGCTAGTCATTGACTGCCCTGATATCGTCACTTATTGGCATGTAGTCAGCAATATTCCACAGATCGGAAATAGGTTAGAACGATTTGTTAGTAGCGCTAAAATCAAGGTCTACCCGCCTTTTGGCAAAGGGACACCATTTGAAATCAGCGTGAATGAAATATCAGCTTATCGAGATTGGCTGTGAGCCACCTAGCCACTCTCACGGAAGTGCTATCTGATACAACCAGGATTAGCCAAAATAAGCGATAAAAACACTATAAGCAGAAGCGTTTTTATTCTTTGGCAGTGTCCTGGTGATAGCAACTTTCTTAAGAAATTTTTTAGGCTATAGCAATCCGTGTAGGAGTTATGAAAACCGAAAATCTGAGAATCTCGGTTCCTCCAAGAAACCGGGATTCTCATTTTTCATAAAGATTGAGGAGGACTACCATATTTGAATACTTTTCTTAAAAAAACTATACATTGATTCAGCAAAAAATGTATCAAATTTTATCTTTTATTACGTTTTCTCAATTTGAAATAGTAAAAGTCGTCCTTTTATTTACATTTATAAATAAAAAATAATGAGAATCACACTTTTGTTTACATTTTTAAACAAAAAAAGATAGTAAAAATTACCTTTTTGTTAACCAGACCTTTACGTTCAAATGTTTTTATAAATCGTATGATTCATTCTGGTTAATATAACCTCTGATTCTTAAAAGGAGTTGAAATGGTAGTCTTTACGCAAGTGAGGATACATTGTAGCAATGTAGGAAGTACCAAATGGCTCCAACATAGTTTTTAAGACTTCAAAAATCTCTTGCACACTTAGACAAGTAATACATAACATCACTGTCAATTAACTTTATTACTCACACATAAGCTAATCTAAATGACACTGACTTATAAGTTAAACTGTGTGATTCTCAGTTCGTTTAGCAATGTATAAAAAGCTACAATTTTGATGATAAAGTATAAGTACTGATATCTCTAGAAATAGAGTTGTCTACTGATACTGTTTCGCCACACAACTTGAACTTATTGACTGAATAATAGCTGTTATGCAGCACTATCAAAAGTAATTTACTTAGCATCAACTAAAGGTGGATGCTCTCATTATTCATGCCTTTGTATCAAGCAGTTCAAATTGTACGTGTATGTCTCATCAGCAAGCTAAGCATAGCACTCAAATTTCAGACAATCCAACAGGTAAATTTTTAACACCCTTTCAAAGCAAAACATTGCAAAAAAGTTTACAAGAGGATCTACCTGAGTCTTATCGCCAGCGCATTGAAATTATGTTGCTAGCAGATCGAGGGAAATCTCAAACTGAAATTTGTCAAACTCTCGGATGTTGTCCAGCTACAGCAAGGCATTGGATGCATATAGCTCGTACTGGAATGGCACACCAATGGCAAGAGTGTCCTATTGGTCGTCCAAAAGCAGTCAATGAAGAATATTTGGAACGTTTGAAAGAACTAGTGACTCATAGTCCCCGTGATTATGGCTATGCATTTCGACGGTGGACAGCTAGCTGGCTACAAAAACATTTGAAAAAAGAGTTTGGGGTTGAAGTCAGCGATCGCCATATTAAACGACTGCTCAAACAGATGGGTTTATCGACCCGTCCAAAACCCAACAACACTGAAGACACGACGAGTCAAAAAGCTACAAGTTCTAAAATCTTGATTCGTGACCTCAATTTGGCAAATCCAAAGGATAATGCGGAATTTTTGCCTATTGATTTAGCAAAATTAGGGATAGATTCAGAAATTTATGGTGCAACATTTACCAGAGCAGTTGCTTTCTCTGCAACAGTTGAGCAATACTTTGGGCTATTCCCTGTCTGAAGAAGAATTCCAGCGCTGTCTTGAACAAACTAAATTTCTCAAGCCGAGACTGGGAAAATTCTGGCAAGGAACCGATGTAGAACCTGGTATTTATATTGTGATTTCTGGCAAGGTGAGACTGCTAGATAACACAGGTGAATTGATCACGACTCTATCTGTCGGGGAATCATTTGGGGAGTTTACCTTGTTCCCAAATACAAATTTTCAGCCTTATGGGGCGAGGGCTTCCGTAGATTTACATTTGTGTTTTATCCCGAGTCAGGTGCTATTGCCATTCATGGCAAAGTATCCACAAATCCGGCAACATTTATGGAGTCAGGCTTGTAGCCGAGACCCTTCCCCAATTGTCAATTCAGATAACCCCTCAATTGAGGTAGCTGACTCAAATCAGCCTCATAAAACAGATACATCAACATCAGAGGTTAAGTCAAAGTCCCAGAGAAAGATTAGCAAAGCTTATTTTCCTAGTCCCACACAGAGAGTTGGCCATCTGTGGCAACGAGTGATGAGGCGCTATCCATTTTTTGCTCAACAAAGTGGATCAGACTGCGGTGCAGCTTGTTTAGTGATGGTGTCTCGCTATTGGGGGAAAAACTTTAGTGTCAACCGCTTGCGGGATATCGCCAATGTTGACCGTAATGGCGCATCCTTGAGGGGGTTAGCAACAGCAGCAGAAAGTATTGGCTTTGCAACACGACCTGTGAAAGCCAGTCTTGACCAACTGGCAAAGCAAAAATTGCCTGCTATTGCTCACTGGGAAGGCAAACACTACATTGTTGTCTATGAGATCACACGACATCAAGTTGTTGTCGCAGACCCAGCCCTTGGTCAACGAACTCTCAGCTACGCTGAATTTAAAGCCGACTGGACTGGTTATACCCTCCTGCTGCAACCAACAGTTTTTCTTAAAGATGCCAAAGAGACTGCAACTCCGTTTTGGCAATTCTTTGAATTGATGAAGCCTCATGAGTTGGTCATGCTGGAGGTGTTTATCGCTTCCGTGTTTATCCAGATATTTGGACTCATCACTCCTTTATTCACCCAGTTAATTTTAGACCGAGTCGTAGTTCAGCGCTCTGAATTAACCTTAACGGCAGTGGGGTTAGGGTTGCTCATTTTTAGTCTCTTCCGAGTGGCGATGACAGGCTTACGGCAATATCTGTTAGACCACACAGCAAATAAGGTGGATTTAGCATTAATTATTGCGTTTATTCGCCATACGCTGCGGCTACCCCTAAGTTTCTTCGAGTCTCGTTACGTAGGGGATATTGTTACCCGCGTCCAAGAAAACCGCAAAATTCAACGCTTTCTTTCTGGTGAGGCATTATCTATTCTCCTAGATTTACTCACTGTGTTTATTTATGTAGGGTTGATGTTTTGGTACAGCTGGCAAATGGCATTGCTGGTATTGGTGGTCATACCGCCTTTTTTCCTGCTAGCACTGATTGCTACACCTTTTTTACAAAGAATTTCTCGAGAAATCTTTGGTGCTATTGCTAATGAGAGTAGTTATCTAATTGAAGCCTTAACTGGTGTACGGACTGTTAAATCCACAGCAGTTGAGCAAACTGTGCGTTGGCATTGGGAAGAGTTATTAAATAAGGAGATAAAAACTAACTTTTCGGGTCAAGTTATCAGCAATAGGTTACAAATCTTCAGCAACACAATTCATGCCGTGATAACGACTGCCTTATTGTGGTTTGGGGCACACTTGGTGATTCAAAACCAGCTAACTATTGGCCAGTTGGTAGCATTTAACATGCTACTTGGAAATATTATTACGCCTTTCCAACGCTTAACAGTGTTATGGAATCAGTTACAAGAAGTGGTGATTGCAGTGGAAAGGATCAATGATGTATTGGATGCTGAACCAGAAGAAGATTTGCAGCATCAAGTTAGGCAGCGATTACCACTTATTCGAGGACATATCTGCTTTAAAAATGTGACATTTCGCTATCATCCAGAAAGCGATGTGAATGTTTTAGAAAATCTCAATTTTGAAGTCAAGCCAGGACAAATGGTTGCCTTGGTAGGACGTAGTGGTTCAGGCAAAACGACCATCTCTAAATTAGTTTTAGGTCTGTATCCCCCCACAGACGGTAAAGTATTGATTGATGGACAGGATATTACCAGTATTTCTTTGCAATCTCTACGTCAGCAAGTTGGGGTAGTGGACCAAGATACCTTTTTGTTTGGTGGTACGATTCGAGAGAATATTAGCTTGGGGCATCCTGGCGCAGAATTGGGAGAAGTTATTGAGGCGGCGCAGTTAGCTGGTGCTGATGAGTTTATTAAGAAGTTGCCCATGGGCTATGAAACACAGATTGGTGAAGGTGGAGGGATGTTATCTGGTGGACAGCGACAGCGGCTTGCGATCGCTAGAGCATTGTTAGGTAATCCCAAGCTATTAATTTTGGATGAAGCAACTTCTCATCTCGATAGCGAGTCTGAAAGGATAATTCAGCGGAATTTGGCCACAATTCTTCAGGGACGAACCACATTAGTCATTGCTCATCGCCTTTCAACAGTACGAAATGCAGATTTAATTTTAGTGCTAGATCGAGGTGTGTTGATTGAGAGTGGCACACACCCAGAATTGATGGCAAAACGAGGGCATTATTTTTATCTCAATCAACAGCAATTAGATATTGCGGGATGAACAGAGGGTAATTGGTACAGAGTCATAGAAAGACTCATTACTCTTGATCAATTCAAAAAGACAAAAATTAAAAATTGATAATAGGGGCAATCATGCCAAACACATTGAATGGACGGGTTCATACCCAAATCCATGAGAATGCTCAGAACTCTGCGAACACATTGCCAGAACAGGTCAGTAGCGAGATTCCTCAAGATAATCAGTCCTCTGAAACTGTCATTTCTCAAACAGCGTCTACATCAACCGATGATTGGTCTGATGTTTCTAAGGAATTGCTGGATAGCTTACCGCAAATTTGGACCAGAGGATTACTTTATTTTTTAGTAATTTTTGTATCTATTGTTTTACCTTGGGCAATGCTTTTTAAGGTGGATGAAACCGGTGTGGCTAGAGGTCGAATTGAACCAGAAGACAAAACTGTTAAATTAGATGCTGCTGTTGCAGGAACTGTTTCAGAAATACATGTCAAGGAAGGTGAATTTGTTGAAAAAGGTCAGATTCTTTTAGTTTTAGAATCAGAACTCGTTAAGGCAGATTTACGACAAGCCAAGGATAAACTAGAAGGACAATTAAATAGACTTGCACAACTGAATATATTAAAAAATCAGGCGATTTTAACTTTAACAACCCAACAGCAACAGAATCAAGCCCAAGAGCTAGAAAAACAGGCTCAAATTGAACAGGCCAAGCAAACTCTTTATGCTCTGAAAAATGCTTATAACTTACAAAAAGAAGAAAAATTAGCTCAAGTCAGTGAGGCAGAGAAATCTTTTGAGCATAGTCAAACATCCAAAAAGTTAGATGAAAGTAGCTTAGCGAGTGCTTTTCACGAAGTTGAGCGATATAGCCAGTTAAGAAAAGAAGGAATTGTTGCAGAAGTTAATATTGTACAGCAGGAAGATATCCTTAAACAAAGGCAAAAGTCATATGAACAAAGTAAATTAGATGTCGTTCAAAATAGACTACGTCTATTGGAACAAAAAAGTAGTTATGAAAGGAATATTCGTCAATATCAGGTAGACATCGAACAGGCACAATTGAAGTTAAAAGAGCAAGAAAGTAGTTATCAAACTTTGATGAAAACCGGCAAGCTTGCTATTCTTAAAACTCAAGACCAAGTGAAGAATATAGATACAGAAATCACAACGCTCAAATCAGACATTGCTCAAAACAAGAGTCAAATCCAATCTTTAGAGTTTCAAATAGGGCAACGAGTTTTAAAAGCTCCTGTCAGTGGTACTGTCTTTCAGTTACCAATTCAAAAAGCTGCTTCTGTGGTTCAGCCGGGAACGATGATAGCAGAAATTGCGCCACAAAATTCGCCTTTAATGATTCGGGCACAAATGCCAACAACTGAAAGTGGTTCTTTAAGAAGGGGATTACCAGTTAAGCTAAAATTTGATGCTTATCCCTTTGAAGAATACGGAGTAGTGGCAGGTAAGTTAATCGAAATTTCTCCTACTACATCAGATGTAGATACACCTACTGGAAAAGTAGCAGCATACACCTTAAATATTGTTATAAATCAACATTGTATTTTTAGTGGGAAAAAATGCATTCCCTTACATCCTGGTGATACAGCAACGGCTGAAGTCATTGTTCGTCAACGTCGAATTATTGATTTTCTACTTGATCCGTTTAAGAAGTTACAGCAGGGTGGAGTGAAGTTGTAGTGGTCCTATTTGAGAGAGAAGGAAGGGGGACAAGGGGACAAGGAGGACAGGGGAGACAAGGAGGACAGGGGAGACAAGGGGAAGAGAGATGGGTGCATCCCTAGCATATTTATTTTGTAGTGCGTTCGCGAAGCGTGTGCTTTGCACTCACATCTTGCTCGCTGGCCATATCCATATTACCTGAGCGAGACACTCGTACTACTTATTCTGAAATGGGATGCTCCCAAGGAGATGGATATTGTTGTAACGGAAATGATTGGGAGAATATCATGTCAAAAACTATCACTATTACTAATGAAGAGATTCTTCATCAAGTCAAAATATCTTGCACGATTCCTGAAATAGTTGAACAAATTGTGACCCGAAAGATTATTGAAAATGCTGCAGTTGAGGCGGGGATCAAGGTAGAGACAGAAGAACTTCAACAAACAGCAGATACCTTCCGCTTGATGAAAAAACTTCAAAATGCTGAGCAAACTTGGGCATGGCTGGAAAAACATAGTTTGTCAATAGATGATTTTGAAGAAATTGCCTATGCCAATATAATTTTTGGAAAGTTAGCAAGACATCTATTTGCCCATAAAGTTGAACCCTACTTTTTTGAGAATCAACTAAACTATGCTGGTGTTGTGATGTATGAGGTAGTTTTGGATGATGAAGATTTGGCAATAGAACTTTTTTATGCAATTAGAGAAGGTGAAATAAGTTTTTATGAAGTTGCTCATAAATACAACCAAGATAAGGCATTAAGCCGAAAATGTGGATATAAAGGAATAGTACGCCGCCAAGAGTTGAGACCAGAAATTTCTGCTGCTGTTTTTGCAGCAAACCCTCCTCAAATTTTAAAACCAATTTTGACTTTTAAAGGCGTTCATCTCATCTTGGTGGAGGAGTTAATTATGGCAGAACTAAATAATAAACTATATAACGAAATTCTGGTTTATTTATTTTCTGAATGGTTAAAACAACAAATTAAGGAAATTAAGCCGATAATCAGCTGTAGCTCATACAAACAAGTAGCTTAGCTTATAGCAAGCCTTAAATATTCTTGAGTAAGGAGAATCCCGATTTTTTCAAGAAATCGGGATTCTGAAACTTTTAATTTTTACAACTCATGAGGATTGCTATAGTTTGAAGTAACTGGGTCGTTGACTGATGCTTAACAGTAACCATATTGGCTTATGACTGATGAATAGTCTGTGCAATTGATTCAACGACAGTCTTAGCTTCCTGCAAGCTTGTTCCAGGATTTAGCTCCCGAAATGCACGAATGGCTTCCAGCTTCTTACCTTGCATTAAATAGCGTCTGATAGTTTCCGATGACGGATCAACGTATTCTATATTCAATTGTTGCATCAAGAGATCTACTTTTTGTTCAAGCCTCGTGAGCCGCCAATTAATAGTGTTTTTTGATGGTGATAGCAAATTAAACCCTATAGCTATTAATAGGAAGATTGCAAGAAGTCCAACTAGACCATCCATAAATTTTACTCCACAATTTTCGTAAATTCTCAATCTTAATCAGAATTCGAGCAAATTTTTATCTGAAAGATACCCAATAACAAAACTCTTGTGATTCTTCAAAAAGCAACCACCTTAATTATACCCTTATAGATATCATTAAGGTGGTATTTAATCAGAAATTAGTCTTTAATTAAAGTTTCGTTACTGCTGATATACCTGCTGTAGCTCCTACAATAAGACTTGCTACGAAAGTCGCACATTCTACTGAGGATGCTGTTGCAAAAACAACGACTGGGCTCGTTCCACCATTAACGATACCAAGTTCAGCATCACTTATCTCTTGAAGATAGCTCTCTGAATCTTCAAATAAGCTCAGTCCAGTAACTCTTAAGTCAGAAATTGCAATTGATGACATGATTAATCTTCCCTTCAGTAAACTTTGTTGACAGTGACTTAGAGAGATGTTAGCTAACAGCTTTATAAATGAGGCTTCCGACAATAGTGACAGCACCACTAATAGCAGCACCACATTGCCAGCTAGAGTAAGCAGCGGTTTCTATAATGGCGGAAAATACTGGAGAGGTACCACCGTTAACGTTATTCAGTTCCTGCTCGCTTAGGTCTCCCAAAAAGCTTTCAGAATCAGAGAAAAAATCATATCCTGCAGGACGTAATTCATTAATTGCAATAGTAGCCATTGTTTAAAAATCTCCACAGAAAATTGACTGGATTATGTATGAGATTTGTTTAATCTCAACTATTAGAATTTTATGATTAATTATCTATTTTTACTAGATTTATTTAATTCTTATCTGGACAAAAATGTAACTATTAAATGGTATTTATAAATGATATTCTTCGCTTCTTTTGCCTGCTATCAAAAACCCGGTTAAGAAATCAGGTTTTTCTAGTCTCATAACTTATTAATCGATAGTATCAACACTTATTTCTTATAAAATAGATTTCTAACAGCCTGGGTTTATGGTAGAAAAGGGATATAAAAACTACAAAAAAGACTATTTTTAAAAAAATTTTGCTAAGAATAGCAATAAAAAAGATAGCCCAGAAGCAAAGACTACTTCTAGACTCAGAGCCAAAATCTTTTTTTTATTAATCAAAAATTATTTTTATTTAATGCTATTTTCAGTGTGAATTCTCTTTTTCAACCAAGCCTGAAAAAAAGATGCTAAAACTTTCTCTCTAACGGATTCATTTAATTGAGTTGGATACCACTTTTCAATTTTGAGAATATGATAACCCAATTGTGTTTGTATTGGACCAATGATCTCACCTTCAGAAGCATTAGCAACAGCTTGGGCTATTTCTGGTAACATCTCTGCTAAAAACCTAATACCAATAAAGCCACCATTTTCCTTAGACTGTTTACTTTTTGAATACTCCAATGCTAATGCACAGAAGGAAGCTTTATTTTCTTTAAGAGACTGAGTAATATTCACGGCCTCTGTCAAGTCACGTACTAAAATCTGAGATAGAGCCAGATGCCTATAATCATCACGATTGCTCATGTAATGAGAATCAACTAACTCACCAAACAGATGCTCTTTTAATTTCTGTGTTAGTAAGGATACTTTGATTCCATGGGACCAATCTTCGACTGTGATTCGTTGCCGTGCCAGCCAGGCAAGGGTTTCAGATGTACCAAGCAGTTTGCGTTCTTGGCGAAAGGTATCTCCAGCTGCTTGTAATTCTTCATCAGAAACTGTTACACCCATCTGTTCACAAACGCTCACAATCAATTTGTCTGTTTCTGTTGCAGCAGTGATTTCAGCTATTTGGCAAGAATGGCGCAGATAAGAGATGATCTCTTCATCTGTTGCTGGCGAAATCTCAGATAATGTGATTTTTTCTAAAGTGTCTGGCATCATAGTTGTTGTAAAACCTTAAATATGGTTTGCGTCACCAAAGATTTAAAATCGGTTAGGTGCGGTAAAGCAATTGTTCTGGTGCAATATCGCAAGTTTGAATTCGATTACGATGTAAATCGCCGTACAAGTTGAGGTAGTCAAGTTCAGTCTTGGTAAGTTTGCCTTGCTGCATACCTGCGATCGCAGCATCAATCTCTTCACGACGTCGCAATCCAGCTAAGCAGACATCGACACAGTTTTGGCTCAACGAATAGCGATACAAATCAGGTACTGAAGGTTGCCAACACCCTTTTGGCAAACTCGCAGGAGCATCCCAAAGTGCACCCATCTTTGAACCAGCAGATTTGAAAGTAACAATGCCTGGTCGCAGTGGATCTTGTGCATCTAACCGATTGAACACCTGTTCTTGAGCAGACCGATGAGCAACATTGTGTCTAACCATCACTACATCTAACAAAGGACTATTAGACCACTGTTGCGCGAGATTCATGTCGTGAAAAGACGCACCAATATAACGAACAATGCCCATTTTCTTCAGGCGTTCTGAAGTGCCAAACATTCTTTCGATGATGCGCTGATAAAGAGAATTGGGACCTCTCAAATCAGGGGAAAGCTGCAAACAATCTTCTAATGCTTTACAATCATTGGTACCAATCCAGCCCCAGAAAAATACATCAATGTAGTCAATACCTAGTTCAATCAGCTGATCGAATAGTGCTGATAGTGCTGCTTCAGGATTTTTAATGTACGTTACCGTTGCTAATACAACTTTCTCTCGCACTGATGAACCACGCTTGCACATCTGGCGCAGTGCTTCAGCCATTGAACTGTAGATATAGTGGTGCAGATCGCTGGAGTAAAAAAAATAGTTAATACCTTGGTCAAAGGCGTAGAGGGTATCCTCACTGGAAATACCGCCACCACCTCCTAAGCCTAGACAACTAACGGTTAAATCAGTCCGTCCCAATTTTCGGTAGAAAGGTAGATCTGATTCAGGAAATTTCGTATTGAGAAGATGAGCTTGATCTGATGGGATAAAAGACTGTGGTGCAAGATCAGTAATTAGCATTAGTTCCACACCTGGTAGATATCTTCAGAATGAGCATTCAAATACGTACGCTGCACGTCAATACCTAAGAGCGCAAAGTTTTTTAGGATAGCCTCCATCCTGCCTTGTGAGGATTCATCGCCTTGATACCAAGCTTCCAACAACCCATTAGCCACAATCTGACAACGATTCATGCCAAAACTTTCTTGTTCAGCAAATTTGTGCTCTGGTTCTTCCGCTAGTGCCAATCCTTGGGTAAGCTTCAAGGTGAATAAGGGAACTTCTGGCTGAAAATATGATTTATTTTCCCGATACACAACTTGTAAAGCTTCTCTAACAACCTCATAATCGCTTTTATCAAAATACAAAACCCCTGAATCGTGCCGACCGTAGTCTTTCGGGTTGTACAAAACCTTAAAGCTGAAAGGAATTGCTAATTCATTCAGCCGATGTGTCAAACCTTCCATCACGGCCACAGCACCTTCAGAAGTAAAATTAAAATAAATCCGTACAGTCATTGGCTTATTGTTGGCATTCTCAAGACGACTAAACCCTTGATTACCGACTGCCATGTAAAAGCCATTTTGTACCCGATTCTTAGGTAAGCGAATCGCTATTAAATCACCCACCGAAGCAGCCTGTTGAATAGTCGGAAGATGTTTATCTCGCTGAATATGAAGCTTCAAACCACCCTTAGTAACAGCTAAACTACCATCGGTTTCTTCTCTAAGAACAGACCAACCAGGTTCAAAATAACCCTCTCCACAATTACTTGCATGCAATCGCTCATAAAATCCTAAATCTACTCCTAAGACAGTATTATTCTCTAAATCTAAGGGCAAACCTTTTCCTTCTCCATCCGATGCCAGCATACTTTGCATGGAACCGTTGTAGTAAATGCCGTAGAGAAAACTTCGTAACTGCAGGCTCAGATACTTATGCTGCATTTGAGTTGGCATTTTTTGAAACCGCTCAGCTACCTCATGTGGTAATTCTAAAGGTTTGTAATCTGGATGATGGATAGAAAAATCAGATTTAATTTCAACTGTGTGAGCAATCTCCTGCAGCACATCTAGTAATTGTTCAGCACTGTTAGCCTGCAGCTGAGCTTGAGTAAAATTGAGTAATTGCATATAGATGAGTGGCGACGAAATATTTTAAACTGCAAAAGCATGAAAGCGAGTTAATTCAGCTACATTACCAAAAATTGTTGGCATTGATTGTTCTGGACGACATAACAAGGTCTTGGCGACCTGAAGCATAGCAATCCCTGTATTACCAAAAGATTTTTGATACTGAATCATTGCCTGAATACTTTGAATCAAAGCAAAACCTACGAACTGTACGACTCGTTCTAAGAAATCAGGGTAGTGTTCTAAAATTTCTGGAAAGTTGTGCAAATAAGCTTGAGTTAATTTTGCGATTGAAGGTTGAAGCTGTTCTAAGGGAATGATCGCCAGACGTAAAGATTCATCAATACTCAAAGACTTACTGATAACTAAGCTACCTAGCCAAATTTGCACATAGCTACTAATGAGTGTTCCTAAATCAAAAGCTGGGTCTCCCCAAGCAGAACGTTCCCAATCAATCAGCCTGATCATACCCTCACTTGATTGTTGCCAATCTTGATGTAGGAGAATATTATTCAGCTTCAGGTCATTGTGGGTGAGACATGAAGGAGTAAACCCACGCACCAATTTTGTGATTGCTTCTCCTAAACTGTCATATCGTTGGTAAAGGGCGAAAAACCTTAACCCATCAGCAGGTACCATACCAAAGATTTCAGGTCCAACCCGTTCCAAACTCTCGCTCAATTTATGTACATATTCATTTGAAACTTTATCAAAATTTTGAGTTAGGAAATCTTGATATTCTTGATGCTTGAACGTATTACGATGAATACTTGCTAGTCTTGTACCAATTGCTTCAGCAATTTCTCTAGAAAAGCATTTTTCCTTGGTGTAGAATCTTGATAAGTCTTGATAATCATCTAGATAGTTGAAGATAATAATCAAATTATCTTGATCAAAGTGCAGCACTTCCGGCAAAAATGAGTGTAAGTACTCCAGGTCTGGAAATTGGTTTAGTAGCTCTTGAATTCGCCATTCATGTAAAAACTCACCAACCGCTTTTCCTTGTTGGTTGTAACGCTCTTGCTTAACCAAAATCTTACGATTGTTAGGAAAAGTTATTAATAAATTGAAGTTTTTAGCAGCAACTGGCTCTACTTTAATAAGTGCTTGATCTGCAGATTCGCACAAACCATATTTCACTAAATAATCAAAAACATTTTGAGAGTTTAATAGAAAGGTCATAAGCTCTGAAGGGTTCAATTCATTACAAATAATATAAGTCTTAAGAAATTGAGATTTTCCTAAAAGATTAACTGGAACTTCTCAACGCACCTGCTTCTTTTTCAATTCGGTCTAAAGCTTTCTTGGCTCTAAAAAGAACTCTTAAAAAAGCAACCTGATGACTCCACGCTGAACGAGGTAACAGAGGTGGTAGAGGGTCTACATGAGTTGGAGAACCATTTGGTGATGATTCTTCAGTGAAAACTGAACTATCTTTTGAAAGGTGAGAGTCAGCAAGCATATTGTTCTGAGTAGAAAAAATGGGATTGATGATGAGATTCTCAGCCAAGCTACAGGTGTCTTCTCTAAGTGCTATGACCCACTAAAGTGGCTACTGGCTGCTGTTGTTCTTGCCAACTTTCGGGCCATTGGATGCGCTCGCTCGTGAAGTGAAGCGGATCGTTTTCTGGCCAAGGAGCATCTATCGCTTCCTCAATCAAAGAGAATTCGCCATTATCAAAGGGAGTCCCTTCTGCCGCATGCTTAAGGAACACTCTTTCACGAATCCCTTGTTTTTGCTGAGTGAGAGCGCGATGATGACAGTAAGGATTGTTTCCTCGCTTGTTAAAGAAAACATGCGCAGTCCACGAACAGCCACCACGACATAATTCAGCAAATTCACAACTTTTGCAAAAACCCCAAAGATGTTCTGTTCCTTTAGGTGTATCAGCGCCTAAATTAAACCGCAATTCTTCTGTCTCTTCAATAATTGTCCGCAAGGAGAGGTCGCGGATATTACCACCTGTGTAAGCCGTAGTAGGAAGTGAGGGACAACCCTTGATCGCCCCATCTGCTTCAATACCCAAAGAAGACAGCCCAGCACCACATCCTTGCCAAAAAGACCAAGCATCTCCTCCTCGTAACTGTCGCTCGTAGGGACCATAGTAGCCGATATTATTCCCTGCTTGAACCTGCACTCCTTCTCGCTTTGCTCTTTCAGCAACACGGGCAATCATTGGGTACACATCCAACAGTTCATATGGTTGCAGTAAAATCTCGTTATTGTCTGCTGCATTCCCCATTGGTACAGTTAACTGTATTTGCCAAGCAAAAATTCCAGCGTCGCGCAAATGCTCGTAGATTTTGGGGAATTCTGGTGCAGAGAGACGATTAATTTGAGTGTTGCAGCCGAAGGGAATACCCACTTCCTTGAGATGGCTCATAGTTTTAAACGCCCACTGCCATGAGCCTTGTCTCCCACGAATTCGATCATGAGTTGCTTCTAAGCCATCAACAGAGACAGAAACGACTTGAATACCAGCTTCTTTCATTCGGCGAGCAGTATCTAGAGTGATACCAAAACCTCCCGTAGTCATACCACAGACCATCCCGGCTTTAGTGATTGCAGAGGCAATTTCTAACCAATCTGGACGCAAAAACGCCTCACCGCCAATTATGGTAACTTCTGTAATCCCAACTTCCGCCATCTGTCTGACCAAATCTAGGGCTTCTTCTGTAGAAAGCTCTTTTGCCCGTGTATGACCAGCACGAGAACCGCAGTGCTGACAAGCTAGGTTGCATTTGAGGGTGATTTCCCAAACTGCATAACTAATTCTGCGATAGCTCATCAATGTATCCTCAGTTATATTTAAATCTTGAATCTAAATAGGGTTTAAATGAGTGACTCTCGGTCTCAATTCGCGTTTTGTGTCCGCAAAATAGTTGTGCCAAGACAATCCTGATAATCAATATCTTCTAAAAACATCTGGTTAACAGTCGCTTGACGGTGGATCATTGTTTGGCGCAACCATTCGCGATCGCCCCATTTCATGTACTCCCCTATGCAGTAAGCAGAATATTCAATATGCTTTGTCTCATCAAAGATAAACTGGTCAGACATCCGAGTCACCTTAACCTTATCCTCAGATCTGGCATAAGCTTGCAACACTGGACGCAACAACAGTTGCAGAATTAATGCTCGAATCTCCAATAGATTGATCTGGATCAGTTCATCCATAACCAATAACTCATCCATAACATCATTGGGGGAAACTGGCACTGTTGATGGATGGTTTTCTTTATTGTAATTAGGAGAGAAAGCTTTCAACTGTGTCTGTAACTCTTCCTCTAGCTTCATAGGGAAAAGCATATTGAAAAGAGTAATAAACATTTTGGAGTGACGAGACTCGTCAATGGAGTGACTACGAATTAACTTAGCGAACTGTTGGTTTTCGACCTGTTGAGAAAACTGCCAAACCTGTCTAGAGCCCATTCCTTCTTCATAGGCATTGACAATGAGGGAATTAGCAAACCACTCAGACTTACGCGCATATTGTCGATACATATTCCCATACCATGCTTTACCATGTGGAGGTGGGTTAATTTCACAAGCTTCCTTAAGAAGTGCTATATATCCTTCATTAATATGACAGTTATAATGCCGAAGATAAGAAATGGCTAATTCACTAATGTTATTCATTGTCATTAATTTGGTGAACTCACTGCAAAGAAGCAGTGAGTGTGTCAACAGAGAATTGTAAATTGTTGATTGCTTACTTAAAGAAGATAAGCGAGACTAATCGCTAATTCACTATTTAGTAACCAGATGGTTGTATAGGAGGTGCCTTGATAATAATAATCCAGGGAGATATGCGAATTGGAAAAGAAATTGTTCCTAGACTAGAAAGAGATATAGTAGTATCACCACCACCTCTGATTACTTTCAGATCTTCATCGCTTAATTCAAAGCTAATTAAGTCATTTTCGAGGTTTTCGATATTCATATGCATTATTCTTTAAGTTTTTTAGAAAGGGATAGACATATTTTTATCTATCCCCAGAAACCTGAACTTGTCACGTAAACTTCCGTTGCCGCTATTCTACTGAACGAATAACTCCATACAAAGGTTGAATCGGTGGCCAAGGCTGCGGAGGCCAAACAATAACACCATAGAGTGGCTGTGCAACTCCCCCTAATCCCCCAAAAACAGCCTCTAGTTCTTTCTGATTTAAGTCTCTGATTTCGCCACCATCAGAAGTTGATTCTAACAATTGTGATGTATATTCTTCCAACTCTTCTTGAGTGAATTCATAGCCAGCTTCTCTTACGATTTGGCTACATTCATCCTTACTGTTAACATTTTGAATTTGACTACGGAAAGCCTCATCACTCGTGAGTCTTGCATAGAAAGATTTAACATTGTCTAGAGACATAATTTTCTCCTGAAACTATTTAAACAAAGTTCTTAGTTTCGCTTAATCAGCAATTGGTGCCGCTACCTTAAGTGCAAGTTCAGATGGATTGTAGTTATCTGTAATAACTTGTGGACAACGCATACAAGCTATCTTTCCTTCTTGTTGCCACCATCGACAATCTCGTCTGATAGAACAAGCAGGTAATTCTGTTGTTACTGTGGGTAACTTTTCGACAATCCGTGTTGCTAACCGACAGTCTTGCCCATCAAAGTGTTGACAGGCTTTAGTGATGCAAGGTGCTGCTATGCGAAAAATTTCGGTGGGTGTAACTGGATTTGCCTTTGCTATCAGTTCTTCTGTCATAGACTGAGGCTGCTTGAGATAAGCTACACGAGGATCTGCTAAAGTTCCACTAATAATGCCGAAAACAACACTATCTTTAGATTCTGGTCTAGCACTGGGGCAAAGTGTAGTTTTATCAGTAGCAATATCTTCCATCTATTGAGCCTCCAGTAAAGAGGATTTAGAGGATTTAAATGGTTGGTTCTGTATTGATTATGATTCCTATTGTTATAGGAGGTTTAACCACTACACCAAGTACTGTAGGTGTGCTAGCTATTCCACCTGTAACTTTGTTTGCGTCCTCATCAGACAAAGCTAACAAACTATTGTTTCGGCGATTTACCGCATTATTTACGGCTTCATCAATCAGGTCATTAATTTCAAATTGCTTCTTGGCTTTCATTTGATTTTTCTCTTAAATAAATAACAATATTTAGGCTTAAATCTTGAATAAAAGAATTGCCTAAATATATTTAGATTTTAAATAAGAACAAAATCAATGAACCTTTTTTTGTTGTTTTTTACAAGACACAAATAAAACATTTATGTCACTCGATATAGAACCTTGAATTTTACCAATCTTAGTTATTTAATCAGTTCTACCATTTTCTTAATGCCAATAGAATATGGCAGAACCGATAGTTTATACTCTTCTAAATTACGGCAAATATACTGGTGGTGTGGGCATTGGCCCTGGTTTCGTTGTGTATGTTGTGTATGTTGTACATGTTGTTGAATATGCGATAGTTAAAAGATATCCTCCCTGAATATTGAGAGTATCGCTTTCTGACAACTGATCTAAATAGCTTTCGGAATCAGAGAATAAAATACTTCCAGTAATAGATAGATCACCAATCGCGATGACAGCCATTTGCTTCCTACCTTTGAGGTTAAGGGTAAATTTGACTAGGTAACAACAAGGTTATTTGTTTCCCGATTTCTAAATTACAGATTTGCACTGATATAGTTATTAAAGCAACTACATAAAGTTAATTTTTCGGACATAATTGTTTCAGTATTGACAAATATATGTAGATAGATTCATTCGAGTAGAAACAATTATTAAAGATTGTCAAAATTATGTTGAATTCTCTTGATTAATTTTCAAATTTATAATTGCCACATAACAAAAAGCGTAATGACTAATAGGCAAGCCATCACGCATGTGTATGCACTTATGGAGAAACAGCAGCTCCAATTATGATTCTAGCAGGGAAAAAAGTATTAAATAATACAAAATTTTTGAGTGCTTTCCTAACGTACAAAAGTCCCAAATGACTATGAATGCACACACCACACTAGAAATACTCTTTGGGCACACTCAACCATTCTCAGTAAAACCTGGATACAAAGTCATGCCACCATCTACAAACAGTGTTGTACCGTTGACGTAATCCGAGTCATCAGAAGCAAGCCAAACTGCTGCTTTGGCAATGTCTTCCACATCACCCACTCGTTTTGCTGGAATCAATTGTAGTAACTTCGCCTCAGCTTGTGGGGTATCCCAAGCTGATCTATTGATTGGAGTTTTGATTGCCCCTGGTGCAATGCTATTAACACGAATTTTATGGGGGGCTAGTTCTTGGGCTATACTTCGCATCATCATATGAATACCGCCTTTACTTGCAGCATAGTTAACATGACCTGCCCAAGGGATGACCTCATGTACTGAACTGATACAAATAATCTTACCGGCAGCACAAGAAATGTCAGGTTGCACACCTCGGCGTAAAAACTCCTTTGCAGCTTCCCGCGCACACAAGAATTGGCCTGTGAGATTCACCCCAATAACTGTATTCCATTGCTCAAGGCTCATATCTACAAAAGGTGCGTCTTTTTGTAAACCTGCATTGTTCACTAATATGTCAATAGTACCGAATTGCTTCAGTATCTGGGTAAACATCGCCTTCACTTGGTCTTCCTTACTAACATCAGCTTGAATGGCAAAAGCTTCACCATTATTAGCTTTAATATCATCGACAATTTTTTGAGCTTCTTCAGCTTCAGAGTGGTAGTTAATAGCTACAGCTGCACCACACGAAGCCAAATTGCGGGCTATAGCTTCACCAATACCAGAACTAGCACCAGTTACAAGTGCTTTTTGACCTTTCAGTAGATAAGGAGAATAGCTCATAATGTTTCCTTAAAATGTAGAGCTTTAGTGTTGCTAAGGCTGAAAAATTAAACTTTCTATTGCTGTTATTAATTATTCATAATGCTCTGATTCTGGCATCACTTTAGAGGTTTACTGTAGCGATATCCTCCAACCTGTGGAGGAATATAAATTTATATCAAAAGGCTTATAACAATTTCATCTAGTTTTCAGAATTTCATGAAATCTATCAGAGCAGTCTCAATGCAAAAAAATTCACCAATAGGCATGGGAGTGGTATTTTACCCTACTCCCTACTCCCCAAGACCGGACTGCCTCACCACGGCGCTGACTCCCCTACTCCCCACTTACAACTCAAAAGAAAAATGCATGTATCATCCATGCTTTATTCAAACATTAATAAATTCTAGTAATCTACATAACAAATAAATATTTTTTGTTTTTAAAATCACTCATAAGATAGTGTTTTTATATCCTATTTGATTAGGCAATATTGACTAGGAAGACTTTTGTGGAGAGCAATTTGAAAAAGTAAAAATAAGATGATGTTATTTTCATTCTTTTGCAATAGGGTAGGCTATTTTACCTACAATGGCTAAGGTACTCTAGGAGGGTACAAAACCAAATTTGCTGCTCAAATAATTAAACGAGAAGCACTTCAAGTCTTATGGTTAGATTTTTGGAATATTTACTAATAGCTGGTTATATTGCAGTGCTGCTCGTGGTCAGCCATTGGATTGGGCAATTTGCATATTCTTGGATGCCTCCTGAGGCTACAGCAGAAGCGCAAAAGATAGATAGTTTATTTAGCTTCTTAGTTTCCATAGGAATATTCATTATTCTTGGACTTGTAGGCATGATGGTGTACTCAGTAATTTTCTTTCGAGCATCCAAAAATGATTACAGTGAGGGACACCCATCTAGAGGTGATCTAAAATTAGAGTTTTTATGGACAGCCACTCCAACCTTGCTAGTGTTGTGGCTTGCTTTCCAAGGCTTCAATATTTATCAGCAATTAAATATTCTAGGTTTGGGGCAAATCGTCCACTTGCATATGCCTCTAGAATCTGAACCAGCCTATGCTGTATCAACTGACAATCAACCCAAAGCTGCTGCTGAAACGATTTATGTTTACGTCAAACAGTGGGATTGGTCTTTCCGCTATCCAAATAATGTTACCAGCCATGAATTACACCTGCCTGTAAATCGTCGTACTCGCCTAAATTTACATGCCAAGGATGTACTCCACAGTTTTTACGTTCCGGCGTTCCGCTTACAGCAGTATATTGTCCCTGGACGCGACATTGATCTTGTCGTGACACCCATTCGCATCGGCAAATACACGCTCAAAGATGCTTTATTCAGCGGTACTTACTTTGCTTTGATGGATACCGATGTATACGTTGAATCCCTTGGGCAATATAACCAGTGGCTTACCAAAGCGGAAGAGGAACCAACTCCCATCAAAAATCAAGCAGTTGTTGAGTATAGTCAACCACCAAAAACATTTTTTAAGAGCAACTGGTACACTATTGCACCCACTCAACCCTTGATCGCAAATGAAAGGAAAGTAATGAATGACACATGATTCTCGTGACAATATCACTGGGGATAGAGCTGCTGAAGATTCTCAAAACGAGTCTGAGAATAACTGGCGACGATACTTCAGCTTCAGCACTGACCATAAGGTGATCGGCGTTCAATACATGGTGATGACTTTCATTTTCTTCTTAGTTGGCGGACTGTTAGCGATGCTCATGCGTGCCGAACTCATTACGCCTGCATCAGATGTGGTTGATCGCCCCCTCTACAATGGCTTATTCACCTTACATGGGACAATCATGATTTTTTTATGGATTATCCCATTCAATGCAGGTATCTCTAACTACTTAGTACCGCTGATGTTGGGAGCGCGGGATATGGCGTTTCCTCTACTCAACGCCATCTCTTTCTGGATTCTTCCACCAAGCGGTATTTTATTACTATCTAGCTTCTTGCTGCCCAATGGGACAGCACAGTCCGGCTGGTGGTCATATCCACCAATTAGTCTTCAAATTCCTCCTGGTCAGCCGATTAACGGTGAATTTATTTGGATTGTGAGTGTAATCTTGATAGGCATCTCTTCCATTATGGGGGCTGTTAACTTTGTGACTACCATCTTTTGGATGCGCGCCCCAGGGATGACTTTTTTCCGAATGCCTGTGTTTGTTTGGTCAGTTCTCAGCGCCCAGTTGTTGCAGCTGGTTAATTTGCCTTCCCTAACAGGTGCATTGATACTGCTGTTATTTGATCTCAGTTTTGGAACGCAATTTTTCAAACCCTTAGAGAATGGTGACCCTATCATTTACCAGCATCTATTCTGGTTCTACTCCCACCCCGCAGTTTACATCATGGCACTACCTGCCTTCGGTATTTTTGCCGAGGTTTTGCCAGCCTTTTCCCATAACCCCCTATTTGGCTATCGGTCATTAGCTATTGCCTCTTTAGGCATTGCTGTAGTTAGCATCTTTGTTTGGGTACATCATATGTTCACCAGTGCTACCCCTAACTGGATGCGGATATTATTCATGGTGACATCGATGTTGGTTGCTGTGCCCACTGGTGTTAAGGCATTTGGCTGGACTGCCACAATTTGGAAGAGCAAATTACACCTAGAGACGCCCATGCTGTTCGCCATGGGAGGTGCAGCTATGTTTCTACTTGGTGGTGTCACTGGTGTGATGCTGGCAGCTGTACCGTTTGATATTCACGTCCACAATACTTACTTCATAGTGGGGCACTTCCACTACATTGTCTTTAACACCATCACGATGGCAATCTTTGCTGCCATCTACTTCTGGTTTCCTAAGATAACTGGACGGATGTATGCTGAAGGCTGGGGTAAAGTACATTTCTGGTTAACCTTTATCGGAGCCAACTTGACTTTCTTTCCGATGCTTCCACTAGGTTTACAGGGAATGGTACGCCGAGTTTCTTCCTATGACCCACGCTATCAGGGGTGGAATGTCATCGCTAGTGTAGGGGGATTTTTGTTGGGAGTGTCTATACTGCCTTTTATTGCTAATATGGTTGGTTCTTGGTTATCCGGACCAAGGGCAACTAACAATCCCTGGCGAGCAACCGGACTGGAATGGACAACTACCTCACCACCACCACGAGATAACTTTGAGGAAATTCCGATTGTGAAAAGACCCCCTTACGACTACGGTGATCCTAAATACTCAGTGATAGAACCTCCTGACTATCATCAGTTAGAACACTAAAAACTAGCTACTGGGTCCCTATACCAATCTCCCAATCCTCAATTAAAAGTACCTATGAACCGTGGCGTCATTCATGTAGATGAAAGTCCTATCCCTTTAGAACAATGTCGGCGATACCTACCAAATTGGCTAAAGCGTTTCTTGCCGATTCGTGGTGGACGTGCTGAAGATCATCATGGCAAAGGAATGTTTGGTTTTACTGTATTCCTGTTGTCGGAAAGCATAGTTTTTTTGAGTTTTATCTTCACATATATTGCCCTGCGATTAACACACTCAAGAACTTGGCTACCACCTGGTGTTTCTGGACCAGAATTGTCTACCTTTGTCATTATTAACACAGTGGTGTTACTCTCCAGTAGCTTTGTTATCCAACCAGCTGAAAATTTCCTGAAACGTGGCAGGTTAGTTAAATTCCGTTGGCTATGGCTGATGACGATTTGTATGGGAACCTATTTCTTAATTGGTCAAGGAATTGAATGGAGTCACCTTGATTTTAGGTTAAGCACAGGATTAGTTGGTTCTACATTCTACGTTTTAACTGGTTTCCACGGTCTACACGTTCTTACTGGTGTGATTCTCCAGATTATTATGCTTATCCGTTCCTTAATTCCGGGTAACTATAACAAAGGTCATTTTGGTGCAAGTGCAACCACTCTGTTTTGGCATTTTGTTGATATAGTTTGGGTCTTCTTATTCTCACTTCTTTATCTTTGGCAAGCATAGAAATATTTATAAATTCGCAGCATTTTTCGGGAGCATCCCATTTCAGAATAAGTAGTGCGTTCGCGAAGCGTGTGCTTTGCACTCACGTCTCGCCTGCGTGCTGTATCTAGCGAGCAAGATGCTCGCACTACAAAATAAATCTGCCAAATCGGGATGCTCCCCATTTTTCTATAGAAATCCTAAATTATTTGTGAGAAATGAGAAACCCAGTTTCTTGGAGAAACCGGGTCCTGAGACTTTTAAGAAAGTATGGAATCTTACGGCGTTTTTGTCTCAAACATCAATAAATCTAACCAAAATTTCTTGGAATTTGCCAACGTCTTAGTAGTACTACAAACCCCTAAGAAATACTGGATTCTAAAAGTTGATTATCTAAACTGTTTACACTTCGAAGCAGTAGTGGGCTAATCAGGGAATTCATCCCTGTACCAGAACTGCTGGAAGTCGTAGGTGTGCTGGTGCTAGGAGTGGTAGTAGTGCCGGTACCAGTACCAGTGTTAGTTGTTTGACCACCGCTAATATTAGCAGATTCTTCATCTTTGAGTTCTTGAATCAGTGAGATGACTTCAATATCTTTCACTAGTAACATAATTATTTACCTCACTTACATTATTGCCCTGAGTGATACCTCAGTTGCTAACTTTAATATAAGCATTAGTTACTAGAAATTCATAAATCAAAAGATAGAAACTATATCTCACTTTTTGATTATTACAAGAGTTAATTGTTTATAAATTATGTTATCTTAAATACATATTAAATATAATTTTGTGCAAAAAAATATAGAAAAGAATTGCGATATAACCTGACAATATGAGCCTTATCGCAAGTGTCTCAACCAATCACTAAATCCATTGAGAATTAACTGGACACCTACAGCCATAATAAAAAATCCTAAAATGCGGCTAAATGCTCGAATACCTGTTTCTCCTAACCAAAGGAGTAACCAACTAGAAGCCCGAAAACATAAATAAATAACTGCTCCTAAAATAAAAATTGCTAATAACACTGCAATAAAATTCATTACAGTTAGTACAGAAAAAGTACGTCCAGCTTGAGCCGACAAACTCAATGTTGCAGCAATAGCAGATGGACCTGCTAATAAGGGAATAGTCATTGGCATAAAAGAAATATCTTCATGCTGTTCGCTTTTTTCAACTGCTACTTTATTTTCGCGTGCTGTTAGCTTCGGTCGTGCACTCATCATTTGCCAAGCAGTGTGAAACACAACAATTCCTCCAGCAATGCGGACGACTTCTAGAGAAATGCCAAAAAAACGTAAAACCCCTCCCCCGATTAAGAGAAACAGCGTTAAAAATAAAACAGTATATTGTGCTATTTTTCTAGCACAATGATGACGTTCTTTAATAGAATTTTCAGATGTTAAGACAAGGAAAGTAGGAATATTGCCGATTGGGTCTACAATTGGGAAAAGTGCTACAAAACTCCCCAATATAAAGCCTGTAAATTGCTGGGGGTTCAAATTTTACTCCTATGAAATTCTAGTAGAGACGTAGCACGCCCGTCTCTACAAAGGTGTGAAACTTAAATTTATATTTTGATTCAGCAATACCGAAATTCATACATTAGAAGTTACGGTATTTTTCTGACATGTGCATATTTGTTGAAGTTTCAACTCGATGACAGCGATCGCACTGTAGGACAATCAGAAAATTGTGTTCCATCTCAACTTGCAGCTTTACCCACACGAGATTCTTCTTGCTTACGAGTAAACACAGCAGGTTTGTCTAAATCTGATGTCATATAGGCAACTGCCATATCCTGGGAGTTGTATGCCCAACCGATCCTTCCTTGACAATCCAAAAGAATACATCCGGCTTCTCCAGGAACCTGCTGATGTAGTATATCAATTGCCATCTGGGCTGCTTGCTCTGGATGTTGTGAACTAGAGCCATTTGCCCCAGAGGTATCATCTACCAACAGATCAACAGCTGTCTTCGCTAACACTACCGGAATGATCGACTCTCCATCCCCTGTGGTTGAGCAAGCGCCATGACTATTTGCGTACAAGCCAGCACCAACCAGTGCCGTATCACCAACGCGACCTGGTGGTTGTTGGGCAATGCCGCCTGTAGAAGTTCCAGCGGCCAAGTTACCATGAATATCCATAGCCACACAGCCAACGGTTGCAGGGCGGTCTTGTGGTTGCTTCTCCTGTTCCCACTCCTGCCGCTGTTCCATGCTAATTAACTTGTTTGGCTCACACATCTCACAGCCATGCTCAGCTGCAAAGCGTTCTGCACTATCAGCTACAAGTAAATACGGCTTTTCTTCTAAGATTTTCCTTGCCACTGAAATGGGATGACGAACTCGATTAACCACTGCCACTCCTCCCCATTGTAAACTCTTACTTTCCATCATTGCAGCGTCCAAGGAAATATGACCTTCAACATCGAGTGTTGCACCAATACTGGCATTGAAGGTGGGATCGTCTTCCAGTACCCGGATGGCTGCCTCGACTGCATCCTTGGCATTACCCCCCTGTTGCAGTACAGTCCAACCGGCTTTAACCGCCGCTAAACAACCTGTTGTATTGGCTTTAGCCTTATGCTCGGCAATAGTTTTTGCACCACCATGCACAATAATCGCTACTGTCATACTTCTCACCAATTGAATAATATTTACAACCCTTTCTTGAGGCAAGCAATCCCTCCAGTCTTGGAGTTGAACACAGGAGAAATTAATCCGGCAGATTAACGTCAGAATCAATCGGAAGCTTCATTTGGTCAGTATCAGGCAGTACTCCTTGAACGTCAGTATCAGGCACATTTGGATTGTTTTGAAGATGAACAGAACCTTTGTCCGACTGCTCCTCATCCGCCGAATAGGGACCTGCTATTGTTGAAGCTTCAGCAGTTTTAGCATCACCTGTTCCTGTTTCAGATGAGAAATTCGTAGCGATGGGATAGGCGATCGCTTCTCCATTTGGTTCTGTGCTTACTCCGGCTGCAATCTCTGCATCTAAAAGAGCACTTCCACCCGGATCGGGAGGTGCGTAAACTTGAGCTTGTTGGGATGAGGCAATGTTGGGATCTGGCTCACTTGCTTGATTAGGTATAGATGCATCATTCATGTCTCATTTCTCCTTAGATTTACTTAACAAGTACTGCCGTATGAACAGTTCCCCTTCTGGCAGATTCATAATCCTTGCTCATAAGCCACAACTGCAGTGAGAATACTGAGCCTTCTACGTGGGTCAGTGAAAATAAAGCCAACTATATATTGACTATTCAAGAGCAACTCAAGTATCAAAACCTCTCTCTCTGCCAATTGTGATTCTCCTGAAGGGAGAAGTGAAATTGAATTTAAACGGTGATGGACAATACAAAAACTTTTTACAACAACTGTGCGAGAACTTCTTGTTCTCTGTTGAGATAAGTGCAATCAGAAGTATAGGCTGATTCTTGGTTATTCTTTTCTACCTTAAGGGTGAACTCTGATGTTAAAGAATAAAATCACTATTCCAGTAATAGTTTGACAATTAACAGTTTTATGAACGTCAGTCATGAGAAACCCGGTTTCTTGAAGAAACCGGGTTTCTAAAAATTTTCAGACTCTGATAATTCTAATTTTTATAACTCGTCTATAATTGCTATATGCTGAATTAGCATGACTTAATTTCAGTCTAAAGACTTATTAGCGTCTAACCACACAAAACTGTGACAAGACTTTTTTGAAGTTGCTCTCTAACTGTTTTAGAGAGATGATTTAATGCACTACCCTGCCATCCTACCGTTTCTTGATATTCTAAATGTCCACAGTATTCATCTTGCGAGTGAATATGCCAACCAAAATTGGCAGGGATTACCTCATAACCAACTAAAGTTTGAGTTAGGAAAAGTGTGATTTTTTCAAGTTTTTGCTTAGACATAATAAAGCAGTCCTACTTTGTTGAATTATTGAAAAAGATAATGTTTAATAATTGTTAAATCAATAATATTACCTATACAAATTCTTTGCTTACTATCTTTGGATTTATTTGAATCTTTTTGAGCTACTCGATAGTCAGATTTCCGCTAAAGAGATTTCTATCTTAATGAATAGAACTTGAGTAGCAAAGGGGGACAGGGAGGACAGGGAGGACAGGGAGGACAGGGAGGACAGGGAGGACAGGGAGGATAGGGAAGCATTCATCTCATTGGTTTCCCTATCTCCCCTATTTTCACTCTTTCCCTTATATCCCTTATCTCCTCCCTCTCCCTTGTCCCCCTTGTCTCCCTCTCCCTTGTCCTCCTTGTCCCCCTTCCCTTGTCCTCCTTGTCTCCCTTGTCTCCCCCTTCCCTTGTCTCTTTTATCCCAACTTCACAGGGTGTGTTGATAAATTCGCTAAATTTCCCAAAACCCAGTTATACCAACTCTCTAACCCAGTTCCAGTCAGCGCAGAAACCTGAAAAATACGAATTTCTGGATTGACCTGTTGAGCATATTCTATGCAACGTTGAACATCAAACTGCACGTAAGGCAACAAATCAATTTTTGTGAGAATCATTACCTCACTAGCACGAAACATATGAGGGTATTTGATGGGTTTATCGTCTCCCTCCGTAACAGAGAGAATCACCACCTTTGCTTGTTCTCCCAAATCAAATAAAGCTGGACAAACCAGATTACCAACATTCTCAATCATGACAACTGAGTTTAGGGGTGGATTGAGTTGTTGTAATCCCCTTTCTACCATTGTTGCATCTAGATGACAGCCTGTTCCTGTATTGATTTGGACAACTCTACAGCCAGTCTCTTGAATTTTTTTGGCATCGTTAGTTGTTTCTTGATCGCCTTCAATCACACTGATAGGCAACTGATGCTTTAAATCATTGATGGTTCGAGTTAAAAGAGTTGTTTTTCCAGATCCAGGAGAACTCATCAGATTTAACGCGAGGATATTTCGACCTTTAAACCATCCTCGGTTTTGGGCTGCCAGCAAGTTATTTTTTGCTAAGATATCTTGTTCTAAAGATATAGTTGTGCTGTGGATTTTAGCATGAATTTGAGATGCTGTTTTAATAGTGTCGTGATTATGAGAATGAGTAATTACCGTACCATCTGGTAAGGTGTGAGTATGAGAGTGGACAGGACTATCATCTTGAGCATGAACTGTCACCACTTCACCCGTTTCTAGATGAGTCATTGTCGCTTTGCCATCATCAGAACAACCACAGGTTACACACATACTTCCTCGATCTCTATTTCTTTGATTTTCAACTCTTCACCAGCGATCAAATCTAGCAGCTTGCTGCCACAATCACAAATGCCAAAAGGCTGTTCTAGATGAATTTCTGCACCACACTGGCGACATCGTGCTAATCCTGGAATTTCTAAAATTTCTAGGACTGCTCCTTGTAAGATTGTTCCTTGAGAGCAGATATCAAAACAAAATTCGATAGCATCTGGCATAATAGCTGAAAGCTTACCAATTTCCAATATAACTCGTTTGACTTTTGTCCCTTTGGCATGTTCAGCCACAATGGCTACAATATTTTGAGTAATTCCTAGTTCATGCATAGTAAATCTTGTTTTTAGTATCTCCAAGCAATTGATTCTGGCTTGAAAGTGGGGAGTGGGGGAAATACTATTCTCATCATCTAGTGATGAAATTTGTTGGATTGGGATTTACAAAAATAGGGTGTTGGGTGTAGGAGGTAGGGTGTAGGGAGCATGTTTAGGAGGAATCATGCGCGGGGTGGGAGTAGCGCCCACCAAGAAAAAAATATGTGTTTCGAGACGCAGAGCGCGCGTATTCCCTGCGTCCTTATTCCAATCCCACCGCTTCAGTCGTGGGTTCCCTACACCCCACACCCTACACCCTACACCCTACCCCCTCTGAATCCTAAATCTTGATTTTTTCTTCAACAAATTCTAGGTAGTTGATCCCCTACGAGCATATCCAGGATGCGTTCAGTCCCAAAAGCAGTTTTTAACAAGACAACACCTGGAGGTGAGACTGTAACTTCACCAATAATAGAAGCATCTTTTCCATCTGGATGAGACTTCATTGCTGATAAAACAGTTTCAGCATTCTCCCGTCCGACAACCACAACCAGCTTGCCTTCATTCGCCAAATACAATGGATCTAAACCTAGAATTTCGCAAACTCCCTTCACCTCTTCCCGAATAGGAATAGACTGCTCATCAATGCGAATTCCCACATCAGAACTTAGGGCAAATTCATTTAATACTGTGGCTAAGCCACCGCGTGTAGCATCGCGCATAGCATGAATTTTCGGACAAGCATTAAGGATAGTTTCAACTAAACTATTCAATGGCTGACAGTCACTTTCAATATTACTTTCTAATGCTAGCTCTCCACGAGCAATTAAAATTGCCGTACCATGATTACCCAATTCACCATTAATAATGATGGCATCTCCGGGTTGAATATGATGAGCAGAAATATCAACTCCTGGCAGAATTACCCCAATACCAGCAGTATTAATAAATAGTTTATCTGCTGCACCACGATGAACAACTTTTGTGTCACCCGTAACAATTTGTACACCCGCTTTTTTTGCTGCTGCTTGCATACTCTTAGCCACACGTCGCAATGTTTCTACAGGCAATCCTTCTTCTAAGATGACACTACAGCTAAGATATATTGGTTTAGCACCACTCACAACTAAATCATTGACTGTGCCATTGACAGCTAATTCTCCTATATCACTGCCAGGAAAAAATAAAGGATCTACAACATAGGAATCCGTAGTAAAAGCAAGTCTATCTCCCTGTTTTGCCAAAGTTGCTAAATTGAAACTTGCTTGATCTTCTAATTGGGAGAGAATAGGATTATCAAAAGTACTGACAAAGATATCATCTATCAAATCGCGCATTGCTTTACCACCACTACCATGAGCAAGGGTGATATTGGTATCTTCTACTTTTCTACGACGATGAGTTTTTTTTAACAGAGGATTTTGTCTTGAGTTATTAGAAGAAATATGCATAATAAAATACTTTGAAATGCTTCATTTGTAGGGTGCGTTATCCTATCATTAACGCACCATAAACACAAAATTGCTCTCTATTTTATCTTTGTTCGGGTAATGCTAACCTTACACCCAATCCAACTAAAACACTACCAGTAAACCAACGTTGGAAATTTCTCCACCCTGAGCTATTTTGTAACCAGTCGCTAAAAGAACTAGATAATAAAGCCACGAATACAAAGCAGAGGATAGTCATTACATCGAAGATGAGTCCTAGAGTGGCTATCTGCAAACCAATTCTGCCTTGAGTCGGTTCCACAAATTGTGGTAAAAAAGCTATAAAAAAAAGAGCAAGCTTGGGATTAAGTACGCTAGATAGTACTCCTTGAGAAAAGGTAGTTGTCAAACTGCTTTTTTGCAAAGTGGTACGAGTACTTTGCTGTTGATGGCTCAGGATATTACGAATTCCCAAGTATATCAGATAAGCAGCACCAGCATATTTGACAATATTGTAGGCTAAAGCTGATGCCATTAACAAAGCTGAAAGCCCAATAGCAGCGGCTAAAGTATGTACTAAGATACCAACAAAAATCCCGCAAGCCGAGACAACTCCTGCAACCTTTCCTTGCCCTATACTTCGGGCAATGACGTACAGCATATCTGGACCTGGAGTAATAATCAAAACAACAGCAGCAATGAAAAAAAGGTTTAGATGAGAAGCAATAGGCATAGTTTGCTACCAAATGAATCGACTTGTTTTAGAGTCAACTTTAGTTAAAGTGGTTACCCAACAAAAGAGCGCATCCTATCATACTAATCATTCATGCTGCTGTATAACCGCCATCTACAAACAGAACAGCACCTGTAATGTAAGATGATGCATCGGAAGCAAGAAAAACAACTGGACCCATTAACTCTTCTGACTTACCACGACGACCCATTGGTGTAAAGGTAACAATCTGCTGCTGCTTTTCTGGCTTTTCATGCTCTACTTCTGCACCGTCCATGATATTTTCGAAGTAACCTGGGGCGATCGCATTGACTCGGATCTTCTGCGATGCAAACTCAAGTGCCATGACCCTTGTTAGCTGGTTGATTCCACCTTTGGCTGCACTGTAAGCAACCAATCCTTGGATAGCAACAACCGAGGCGATTGAGGAAATATTGATAATTGAACCGCCCTTTCCTTGCTTTATCATTTGGATAGCAGCAAATTGAGAGCAGTTAAAGTGTCCTTTAAGGTCCACGTCGAGAATTTGATCCCATTCAGACTCAGATAGTGCTTCTGTTGGTTTGATGATATCAATTCCTGCATTATTGACAAGAACATCAACACTTCCGAATGTATCGAGAGTGAACTTAATTAAGTCCTCACAGCTTTGACGCACTGAGATATCAACAAAGGTAGCATCTGCAACTCCTCCGGAAGCTTTGATTGTCTTTACTGTCTGCTGTGCTTCATCTAATGCACGATCGCACACAACGACTTTTGCACCAAACTCAGCCAGACCTGTAGCCATAGCTTTACCTAGACCCCGTCCAGATCCAGTCACAATCGCCACTTTTCCAGATAGGTCAAATAAGTTGGTGTTCATATCTCATCCGTGCTGATGGTAGTAAGGTACGTTACGCTTGTGCTAACGTATCCTACGATACTAATAATTTCACACTTTTACCTTTGCTTTCTCAGGCATTGTTTTCTGAACAACTTTAGAGAAGCGACCATACTTATAGTAAGCAGCACAAGCACCTTCGGAAGATACCATGCAAGTTCCAATTGGTGTTTCTGGGGTGCAAGCTGTACCAAAGACTTTACATTGCCAAGGCTTTAAAACTCCTTTGAGGATTTCCCCACATTGACAAGCTTTATGGTCAGCGACTTTGAGATTAGGAAGGGTAAATTTACATTCAGCGTCAAATTGGGCATATTCAGGACGAATTTTTAACCCAGAATTGGGGATATCACCTAAGCCGCGCCACTCAAAGTTTTCTCTTACTGCAAAGACTTTGTTTATAGCTGCAAGTGCAACATGATTGCCTGTTTTTTCTACCAATCGATTATATTGATTTTCCACCTCACAACGATTTTCTACGAGTTGCTGTAACAGCATCCATATAGATTGGAAAATATCTAAAGGTTCAAAGCCTGAGATAACAATTGGTTTATGATATTGTTGAGCAATGAACTGATAAGGCTCAGTACCAATAATGGTACTGACGTGACCAGGACCAATAAATCCATCTAGTTGTAAGTCAGGATTATTTAGCAGCGCTTTTAAGGCAGGAATCACAAGGACGTGATTACAAAACATACTGAAGTTATGAATGTTGTCTGCTGCTGCTTGTAGAATTGTCAAAGCAGTACTGGGAGCAGTTGTTTCAAAGCCTAAAGCAAAAAAGACAACTTCTTTATTAGGGTTTTCCTTAACAATTTGCAGGCTATCTAAGGGAGAGTAAACCATGCGGATATCTGCACCTTTTGCTCTAGCTTCTAGCAAATTGGTTTTGGAACCTGGAACCCGCATCGTATCTCCAAAGGTAGTGAGGATGACATTGGGATTTTGGGCGATCGCGATCGCATCATCTAACCTACCCCTTGGCATCACACACACAGGACACCCAGGACCATGAATCAGTTCTACAACATCGGGCAAAATCTCTTCAATGCCATATTTAAAAATAGAATGAGTGTGACCACCACACACTTCCATAATTTTGATAGGCTGTGCTAACTTTTGACATAGTTTTTCAATTTCATGAAGTAATGCTTTTGCTTTTTCCGGTTCGCGGAATTCATCAACGTATTTCATAATTGATAGTAAATATTAGATGATAATTTATTGCTTATTTTATTCCCTATTCCCCATGCCCCATACCTTACTTAATTAATTCCTGTAATAACTGTAATGTTTCTGCTGCTTCTTGTTCGTTAATACGGTTTAATGCAAAGCCAACATGAACTAACACCCAATCACCCACACAAGATTCAGTGGGATGTTGTTCATCAACGATACAAGCAATATTGATTTGTCGCTTTACACCACCAATATTGACAATAGCTAATTTCTTTTGAACGTCAGTTATTTCTATAATTTGGCCAGGAATACCTAAACACATGTTGTGATTTTCCTATTTTTAATTCTTAACTTATTACTTAACCCATTAATCGAGCCGAAGCGATCGCCGCTTGCCCTAATGATAAACCACCATCATTGGGCGGCACTAAGCTGTGTGTGAGCACATTGATCTCTAATCTTTGTAATTGCTGAGTCACCAGATCCAACAAAATAGAATTTTGAAACACGCCTCCTGTCAAAGCAACCTGATTTATCACATTTTCTTGACAAAGTGTTTTCACCATTTCTGTAATAGAACTAGCCAAGCTCTGATGAAATCTGGCAGCTATGATTGGTTGAGAAATGTGCTGCTGTAAGTCATCAAGCAACGCTTGCCACATTGGATGTGTATCTATAAAATAGATACTATCTAAATTTTTGAACTCAAAGGGATAAATAAATATTTTTTCATGATTATTTAAGCTCCCTGTATCAATTAAAGCTTCCATTTCAATTGCTGCTTGTCCTTCATAGCTAGATTCTTGTCGGCAAATACCGATAGCAGCAGCCACTGCATCAAATAAACGTCCAACGGATGAAGTGAGTGGAGAGTTTATTCTTTTTTCTATCATTTGATTGAGAAGATCAAGTGGCTTTTGTTGCAAAAAACTTAAAAATTCTAAATCACGATATTTGTTTGTTAAATCTTTCCAAGAAAAAGCTGATATCAATTGAGCGTATGTGTTACGCCAGGGCTCTTTAATTGCTTTTATGCCACCAATCATTGCGATTGGTTTAAATGTTGCTAGTCGCTTAAAAGAGCGATAATCTGCTAACAAAAACTCTCCACCCCAAAGAGTGCCATCTTCACCATAACCCAAACCATCTAAAGCAATACCTAAAACAGGTGGTGAATTGAGAGGAATGTCATTTTCTATCATACAAGCAGCAATATGAGCATGATGATGCTGAATGTGGAGTAATTGCCTGTACTGATGATTGGCTGCTAGTTCTTTACCTAATTTTGTTGAGAGATACTCGGGATGAAGATCAACAGCCAGTGCTTCTGGTTGATGCTGGAATAAATTTAAGTATAGATTCAGCGTGTCTTGATAGGCTTGAAAAGCTGCTGCATTTTCTAAATCTCCCAAATGTTGAGAGACAATTGCTTGCCCATGCTGCAACAAGCAAAAGGTATTTTTCAATTCACCTCCCATTGCTAAAACCTGAGGAGCATTTTCAAACCCTGGTGGTAAATTGATCGGTGCTGGTGCGTATCCTCGCGCACGGCGGATTGTTTGTACTTTATCACCTACAACCCGCACGACTGAATCATCAACTCGATTCACTATCTCTCGATTATGGAGGAGAAAATAATCAGCAATAGACCCTAACTTACTTCGTGCTTCATCATTGTCAATACATTGCGGTTCATCAGAAAGATTGCCACTCGTGAGGACTATCGGGCGATTCATGCGCTTGAGGATGAGGTGATGTAGGGGAGTGTAAGGGAGCATGAAGCCGAGAGTCTTTTGCCCAGGTGCGACTGATGAGGCTAGGGGGGGAGATGAAGGGGACAAGGGGGACAAGGGGGACAAGGGGGACAAGGGGGACAAGGGAGACAAGGGGGACAAGGGAGACAAGGGGGACAAGGGGGACAAGGAAGTATCTGTCTCCCCACTCCCCACTCCCCTTCTTTCCAATAAAACAATCGGTGCAGCCGGACTTTCTAGGAGTTCTTTTTCTCGAGTGGTGAGGGTGCAGTATTTCTCAATGATGGTGATGTCCCGCGCCATTAAAGCGAAGGGTTTGTGATAACGGTGTTTGCGCTGACGCAGTTTTTGCACAGCAGTTTCTTGTGTTGCATCGCACGCTAAATGAATTCCACCTAAACCTTTAATGGCAACAATTTCGCCTTTTTGCAATAAGGTACAAACAGCATCTACATCATCCAACATGGAGAACATGGAAGCTGTTATCGGTTGACCATCGGCACGTTCTAAAGTTGCGGCAGGACCACAGACGTGACAAGCTATAGGTTGGGCATGAAAGCGGCGATTTGTGACATCTTTGTATTCCTGTTTGCAATTAGAACACATAGCAAAAGCTGCCATGCTAGTGGTCTTTCGGTCATAAGGAATGCCACGGATAATACTCAAGCGAGGACCACAATGAGTACAGTTGGTAAATGGATAGCGATACCAACGGCTAAAGGGGTCGAAGATCTCTGCTTGACATTGGGCACAAGTTGCTGCATCTGGAGCAATTTCTGTGCTTACTGCGTTACTCACACTGCTAGCGATGATAAAATCATCGAAGGTTAATTCTTGTTCATAACGCTTGCGAGTCAATTCGTGAATTCTTGCCAGTGGTGGGCATTCTTGCTGCAATCTTTGAACAAATGCTTCTAAAGCTGCTTCACTACCAGAGACTCGAATTAAGACACCTTGACCATCGTTACAAACTTCTCCACATAAGCCGCACGCTTTTGCAATTCGATACACAGTAGGACGAAATCCTACCCCTTGAACAGTACCGCGAACTCTAATTTCTTCAGTCGTCATAAGTTAAGGTGCCATAGCAAAATGCGATTGTTTCCAGAGTCTGCTATGACTGCAGTGTTACCACATAATTTGATTCCATAACACCAATTTAAACTATCTCGCTTGGGCAATCCAAAATTGCGATTTTCACCTTTACTTTGAAAATCAATTTGTCCAGCAACCACTTTACTGTCAGCACCTTGTAAAGATATTAATGATTGTGGCCTGTGCCAACCTAATAATCGAGAATTAGCCGTATCTGCCACTAGTAACCAGTCGTCAGTAGCAGCAACACCGTACGGCATACTGAGACTACTCGCATTAGGAAAATACACTCCTTGATTTATTTCGACAGCATCAAAACTTTTTTGCCCTAAAACTAGGGTACAAGGAGCATTGTTTTCTGTTGGCATTCCCTGCCAAATCATCACACGGTTATTACCCGCATCGGTAACAACTAGATTTTCTCCCCAAAAGGTGATGTCATGACACCAACGCATACTCGATGCTGAAGCAGTACCGCCACTGTTCTCGTTGCGCGATCGCATGTCTGGTTGTCCCAACACCAAATCTGCTGGTTGACCATTTTCTTCGGGCAATTGCTGCCAAATCAATACCCGGCGATTTCCCGTATCAGCAACAAATAGTTTTCCTTGATGATAGAAAACACCATAACACCAGTTTAAAGTGTTAGCTGCCGCTTGATAGGTTCCTCGATTCGGTTCATTATTAATAAAATCAACTTGACCTAACACTAAGTCAGCAGGAACATTGCTATCTTCTGGTAACTGCTTCCAAATCAAAACCCGATGATTCCACGCATCCGCGACAGCAAGTCCTTCCCCACAAGCACAAATTCCTGTTGGCACACTTAAAGTTGATCGTCCGGGTGTGCTTTTGGCGTTTTGTCCTTCATGGTTAAAGTCAGGTTGTCCAATAACCCAGTCAGCTGGTTGACTATCTGTGGTGGGGAGACTCCGCCATCCTAATAAACGATGATGTCCCGTGTCTGATACCCATAATGGTCCTGTTGGAGATATTAAACAGACTCCACGCGGACCAAACATGTCTATACTGCTAGGTGTGACGGGAATGACTAATTTTTCTGAGTCAAGAGTCCTGCCGATGATCACCTCTGCACCTTGAGGTGAGAAGGATAATTTGGGGTTATGATTCAATTTACTTCACTGCCACAATATTGGTAATTTCGGGGCAATGTGCCTTAATGATTTGTTCGATTCCTTGAGATAGAGTCAAAGTGGAAGATGGACAATGACTGCAAGCGCCGATTAGTCTGATTTCCAGTGTATCTGGTGGTTTAATTGCGACTATTTCGACATCACCGTTGTGGCTTTTTAAGTCGGGACGAACTTCATCAAGTGCGGCTTGTATTCGTTGTCTTAGAGGTGGTATTGGTGATTTAACAAGTTCATGATAAAGCAGTACTCCGTAGACCACTTCATCTTTAACCGAATGACGTAAGGCAGTCATTGATTCTTGCTTAACACTTTTAATTAAACGCTTTAATGCTTCTTTGTGCAAGGCTTCAATGGCTCTTTTCAGTCCTACCACTACGCCACGTTGGCTTTCATCCCACTCAGCTATAATTGCTTCAAAGCGGCTGATTTCTTGAACTAATTCTTCTAGGTCGGGCATGGGGGTTAGAAGTTAGGAGTTAGGAGTTGACTTTTCTTTTTAATGCCTAACAACTATTTCATTTTTAAGTCTTTGAGAAGAAATGGCATAATTGCACCTGTGGCTAAGCTAGATACAGCTATAGGTAGCCACAAGGGAAGTTTGACTAATGCTATAGACACAAACAATAGGGAACCTATACCTGTACCAATTGTAGTTTGTCGTATAAAGTGCATGGGTTCACGTAATAGTTTTCCTTTGAAAAATAACTTAGCGGAAAACCACCCTATTTCCAACATACTTCCTCCTAGTTTTTAGTAAGAAAACTCAACAAAAATAGTCCTAATAAAATAGCTGGAATCACCCCAGCGGGAGCTAGCAAACCACCAAGTATTGCAGATAATTTATAGCCAATATCTTTCCCTGCCAACAAAATACCACCAATAGCACCACCAACAATAGCTAAGGCTGCTGCTATAAGTAGCCACACCAATCCTGTGGTCAGGGTTATTTCATCTCCTGCTAAACTTGCCAATAAATTCCGCCAAGCATAGCTTGTCCAAATATGTATCACTTTACATTCTCCTCCTCATAAAATTGCTCAATCATCACTCAACTCCTAACTATACGGGCGCAAGGCATTGCGTCCCTACTCCTAACTCCTAACTTTTAACTCCCTTTCCACCGCTTGTAGTGCTTCTAGAACAACTTGTGCTTGTTCTGTCTGTTCATACTGGGTGAAAATTGTCAAAGCTTCTCGATAGTAATTACGGGCTTTTGATAAATTGATGGGATTTCCTAATTCTGGCTTTTCTAGATTGTCTGGTAAATTGAATAAGGCGTTAGCTTTATTAGAAATTGTGTTGGCGTATTCTAAAGGTGTATCTTGAGAAGTCCGGACTCTTAGCGCTTCGTCATAAGCTGCGATCGCCCGCAAAATATTATCTAGAGGATGAGAACTTGGTAAGTATTGCAAAATGTTACCCAAGTTATTTTGTAACATTGCATATTCTCTAGGATTTTCTATCAGCTGGATGTGCTTTAAAGCTTCTTCAAATGTCTGTACTGCTAACCCATGACGTAAGTATTCCTGTTCTGAGGTGAGTGGCATTGAAAGGTAAGCGATCGCAATATTGTTATGTAGAATTGCATATTCTTGTGGGTACTTTTGCCAGATAAAGACTCGTAATGCCTCATGATAAACGTGGATACTATCTTCTATCCGTGCTAAATTAAAGGGCACTAGTGATTGCAAGACTAACCCTAAATTCATTTGAGCTTCTGCTAATTCTTCAGGCAAAGCTAGCTCTTGCAAAATTGGTAACGCTTCCTCATAATTTGCCTTTGCTTGTAGCAGCAGTTCGGTCCCGTTATCTGGAATTGTCCGTAATACTCCCGCTATCCCCGTTTTTGCTCTAGCTTTTAATAAAGGGTAATCCTCACCACTCATTTCATCTGCCTGATTGTATAGCTCAAGAGCATTCTGTAAATCCTGAGGTGTTTTAGGCTTTTTCTGAAAACCATGAGCTATCTCAATCAGCATTTCGATTTTTTCTTGTGTTGTTGATGACTCCGAAGCAATCGCTGCGATTGCCGCTTTCACTGCCGAATCTGTGATACTGGGGGTATGGGGCATAGGTCATAGGGCATAGGAATAAAGAAAGCAATAAATATTTTTTAATGCTTAATGTAGTTGGCTTTATTTTTGCCTAAGTATTTAGCCGCATTCATCTGTATAAGCTGCAATCTGGGCGTTTAACATCGTTTTTTATCTAATATTTTTTGAATTAGATATTAAAAACTATATAAAGAAATAAAATATGAGATTTGTAATTAAAACAACTTAATTATATTAAATCTATGTAATAGATAAATCTGTTATGGTAGAACTTTTTTGCTTTTTATTTAGGCTTTTTGTAGGATGATTTAATATAAAAAAATCTTGAATGAGAGATAAATTTTCTCTAAAAAATATCTAAGATAAAAAATAAATGTTTAGAAACAGGTGAATCTCTCCAAACCTGATCACCTGAATCAGGCATGGTAACCATAAAAAAAGATAGCAAATGACTAACGTACTATGGCTGCAAGGTGGTGCTTGTTCAGGTAACACCATGTCATTTCTCAACGCCGAAGAACCTACAGTCTGTGATTTAATTGCCGACTTTGGTATTAAAGTACTTTGGCATCCATCCTTAGGATTGGAGCTAGGAACCAATGTGCAAACACTCCTATGGGATTGTATTTCTGGTAAAATTCCCTTAGACATATTGGTATTTGAAGGGACGGTTGTTAACGCGCCTAATGGCACCGGTGAGTGGAACCGATTTGCTGACCGTCCCATGAAAAACTGGTTAAATGATTTATCTAAAGTAGCTAACTTTGTTGTTGCAGTAGGAGACTGTGCTACGTGGGGAGGAATTCCAGCGATCGCACCCAATCCTAGCGAATCTCAAGGATTACAGTTTCTCAAACGTCAAGCAGGTGGTTTTTTAGGGCAAGATTTTCGAGCAAAATCTGGATTACCCGTGATCAACATTCCCGGATGTCCTGCTCATCCTGACTGGATTACCCAAATATTAGTTGCGATCGCCACAGGTCGAATAGGCGACATCACCCTCGACGAACTAAACCGTCCACAAACTTTCTTCAAGAGTTTTACCCAAACTGGTTGTACTCGCAACATCCACTTTGCTTACAAAGCATCAACCGCTGAATTTGGTCAACGGAAAGGATGTCTCTTCTACGACTTGGGTTGTCGTGGACCCATGACTCATTCTTCCTGCAACCGCATTCTATGGAATCGTGTTTCCTCCAAAACTCGTGCAGGAATGCCCTGTTTGGGTTGCACCGAACCAGAATTTCCTTTCTTTGATCTGAAACCAGGAACCGTCTTTAAGACCCAAACTGTGATGGGAGTCCCCAAAGAATTGCCCCCTGGAGTGAAAAAGACAGACTACGCCATACTCACCATAGTTGCAAAAGACGCTGCACCCGCTTGGGCAGAAGAAGATATTTTTACAGTTTAGGGCATTCCCCACTCTTCATTCCCCTAATCCCTATTCCCCCAGGATAAACAACAAATGACAATTCAAACATTAGATATTTCACCCGTTGGGAGAGTTGAAGGCGATTTAGATGTCCGAGTTGAGATAGAAAATGGGCAGGTAATCAATGCCTGGACTCATGCTGAACTTTTTCGAGGATTTGAAGTTATCCTACGTGGCAAAGACCCTCAAGCTGGGTTGATTGTAACACCTCGTATTTGCGGAATTTGCGGAGGTTCTCATCTCACTTGTGCATCCTGGGCATTAGATACTGCTTGGGAAACAGAAGTTCCGCGCAATGCTATATTAGCCAGAAATTTAGGTCAAATTGTAGAAACAATTCAAAGTATACCCCGGTACTTTTATGGTCTATTTGCTATAGATTTGACCAATAAGAAGTATCAGAACAGCCGTTTTTATGAAGAGGCGTGCAGACGCTTTGCAGCCTTCACTGGCAAATCCTACGAAATCGGCATTACAATTTCTGCCAAACCTGTAGAAATTTATGCGCTGTTGGGTGGTCAATGGCCCCACTCTAGTTATATGGTTCCTGGTGGAGTGATGTGTGCTCCCACCTTAACAGACATCACCCGTGCTTGGTCAATTCTGGAGTATTTCCGTACCAATTGGTTAGAACCTGTGTGGCTGGGTTGTTCTTTGGAACGTTATGAAGAAATCAAGACTTACGATGACTTTTTGACATGGTTGGATGAAAACCCAAATCATCGCGATTCTGACTTGGGTTTGTATTGGCAAATGGGTTTGGATATTGGTCTAGATACATATGGTGCTGGTGTTGGGAAGTATGTCACTTGGGGATACATACCTCATGAAGACAAATACCAGAAGCCAACAATAGCAGGACGAAATGCGGCCATGATCATGAAAAGTGGAGTGTATGACAGTTTCACTGATACGCACACTTTGATGGATCATACTTTTACTCGAGAGAATACAACTCACTCCTGGTATGAAGAAGGAACCGCAGACGTTCACCCTTTTGACCGCACAAGTCAACCCACTCAGAAGAATGCTAAAGATTTTAACAATGCCTATTCTTGGTCAACAGCGGTACGTCACCAAGATTACGGTCGTTTAGAAGCTGGTCCCTTAGCACGTCAGTTGGTGGCGGGTGGTAAGCACGGGGAGTCTTGGCAGCACTATGACGGGTTTATCTTAGATGTCTTCAAGCAGCTAGGTGGTGCGAGTATCCATCTCCGTCAATTAGCAAGAGTTCATGAAGTCGTGAAGTTGTATCGTCAGGCAGAACGTTGCTTGCGTGAGTTTCGGTTAAATGACCCCTGGTATATCAAGCCGAAGGAAAAAGATGGACGTGGTTGGGGTGCAACGGAAGCAGCGCGGGGTTCCTTATGTCACTGGATAGATATTGAAGGCGGTAAGATTAAGAATTACCAGGTTATTGCTCCTAGTACTTGGAATATTGGACCTCGTGACGCGGAAGGAGTGCGTGGACCAATCGAGGAAGCTTTGATCGGAACACCCATTTATGACTCAACCGATCCAGTAGAGGTAGGTCATGTGGCGCGTTCTTTTGATTCTTGTCTAGTTTGCACCGTTCACGCCCATGATGCCAAGACAGGTGAAGAGTTAGCGCGGTTCCGGACTGCTTAGAAGTGATGGATATCTTTGATTAAGTTTTCCCAGGTTTGGACACCAACAACGCCATCTACTACTAAACTGTGGCTGTGTTGGTAATTTTTTACGGCTTGTTCTGTTTTTTGGCCGAAGTTTCCATCAAAGGAATCACTACCAAGATAACGATTGGCAATGAGAATTTTTTGTGCCAATTTGACTGTTTGACCTTGGTCACCAAGTTGAATATTTGGTAGATTAATAGTTTTAGACGCAGCAACCTTGGGTGTTGTTGGGTTGGATTCAGTTCGCATACTAGACACCTGATGATTTAATCAAATATAAGGATTATTGTGAATAATTCCTTGTTTAGAGTAAACAGAAAATATGATGAATTTGTGAGGGAATGCGATCGCACTGCCATGTTATTTACTTGAGATGCTATATAAAAAATCACTAAATCGATTTCAAAAAATCTTTGGATTAACCGCACTTTTATTAGCGCTTAGCTTGGATGGATGTAACTCAACTGATCAAATAGATCAATCTTCCACTGTCGCCCCTAGCACTCCCAGTGTTAACAGCACCCCTAGCACCCCCACTGTCAACAGTACCCCTACTAACTCTAGTAGCACATCTAACCCAGTGGCGACAGTGGTAGAGCATCCTCTAGTTGTTGCAACTGATACTATAATTTGTGGTTTGGCCCAGAAAATTGCTGTTGATACAGTTGATCTCAAATGCCTGGCTACCCCAGACAGTAATCAAAACAACAATCAACCCAAACCCGAGGATATTCAGGCAATTGAGCAGGCTAAGTTAATTCTTTACAGTAATGACAATTTAGCACCTAGCCTGAGTACATTGATTCAGACAACCGGAAACACAGCACCTAAAGTGGTCGTGGATGATGTTGCTTTGACTCATACTCAACAATTGCAACTAGAAGCGGTTAATAATTTTGATGCTTCAATAGCTGAAAAAGCCATCAATATATTAGATCTCATTAACAAGAGTTTGTCAGAACTCCAACCTAATTTAGCATCAATTTACACAACAAACACGCAGAAAGTCACCAATGAGCTCACTCAAATCAACTCTGGAAGTCAATCGGGATTAGCCAAACTCTCTCCTAGTCAACGTCAGTTGGTTATCACTCGTGAATTGTTAGCTTACTTAAATCCTACTTCTTGGCCAAATATCAACCCTAGGGCAAGATTAGCTAGAGTTCCAGTGATCATGTATCACGATATCTTGCCAAAAAAACAAGTTTTCTTTGATGTTACACAACAGGAGTTTGAAGAACATCTGCAACGACTCCAGTCCAGTGGTGTGACTCCCATTAGTGTTAATCAGCTCGTTACCCATCTTAGAACGGGATTGCCACTACCAAAAAAGCCAATCTTACTGACCTTTGATGATGGCTATGAAAGCGCTTATCAGTATGTCTTCCCTCTGCTGAAAAAGTACAATTATCCGGCAGCATTTGCAATTTATACATTAAATGTTGGTAAAAACACTGGTAGAGATCACGTCACTTGGGAGCAATTACGAGAGATGGCTGCTAGTCCTCTAGTCACTATCATGGCTCATAGTATTACCCATCCAAATGACTTAACAACACTTCCCGATGAGCAGCTAAAAGCTGAAGTTTTAGAGTCTAAACATATACTAGAAACTCAGTTAGGCATTCCCATTCGCTACTTCGTCTATCCCGCGGGTCGCTATGACTCCCGCGCAGAAAAGCTAGTTCAACAAGGGGGGTATGAAGCAGCATTCACAATGAACGATTTGAAGGACCGCTTTGCTGAGGAATCAAAAGATTTGTTAGCAATTGATCGCATAGGTCAATCAAGGTTACCTTATGCTGTCACTCAAGCATGGGGAGGACCTAAACTGTCAAGTTGGGCTCAACAAGTAGATTTACAATCCTCTGAAAAAGTGACTAAGAAAAAGGCTACACATGGTTAGAGGTATGTTGCATGGACATCATCCCTGGCATCTTGGTCTTCTTGATAAAGCTGACTAGGTTTGTACTCACTTTGCCAGTGAAGCAGCGAATTGACGAAGTCGAGTCTTTTGTATCAAGCAACACATAATGATAAATGCCATTCGGAAATTCAGGTGTAGCGCTGGTGATCCCGTTACAGAAATCAAGCTGGCTTGCTGTGATCTTGCTACCGTCCATTGCCCGGTCACCGTAAATCGGGAAACCATCGAAAGCCACGCCAATGATGTGTGAAGGACTGCTTTGACCGTCTACCACACTAGTGATACATGTGGGTAAAGCATGGTAGTGATACTGCCCTATCGGCGTGGGGTGTCCATTGCAACTATCAAGGAAGGAAACTTCCCGGCCATTGGCATTTTTCACAGTGAAATTGCTGAGTTTTGCAATCGTCTTGTTATCAGCCTCGTAGGGGTTGTACAGCACTGCGCCGGAAATCATTACCCCAATGGCCCCTAAGTTGGTTGGGGTGGGGGCGGCACTTTTCATGGGTAGCAGTGGGATAGAAAAGCTGTAGTTTTGAGCAACTGTCGGATCTGCTACCGTGTGGGCGGTGTCAGGAGTGGGAATGATGACCCCATCTTTTGGCACAATATACTCTGCTTGGCGTGCATGGTTTGGAATTCCATCAGAGACAAAGGTAAAAGAACTGTCCGTATAGCTGATTGTGACATTGCTTCCCCACTGTGCAGTTTTGATTCCAGGGGTGGTTGATAGTGTTGACGAAGAAGAAATCGAATGGGTAAGCATTGTGCTTACCCAGACAGTTATAGTAGCTGCCCAAGCAGTGAGTAAAATAAAAAAGGAGCGTTTCATGATCACTTTATATACTTGGCGCAGAAATTGGTGCCGCCTAGTCATAGTCATAACTAGCATCCTCCTTAAATTGAATGGGCAATGGGTTTATGGTTTGATTAAAATCAATCAAAATGACAAATTACCATTGTCTCAATTACAGTTTTGTAATCTAACTACGAATTATTTGACTGAACTGCAACAGGAGTGGGCATAGGGATGCGCCCATGCCCTTTAAATTGGTTAATAGGGAAGGTTAGTTTTGAGTAGCAACAACTGACCGTTTTTTGTCAGCTGCAGTTTTTGGCCACGCCATTTGATGGATCTGCCAACAGAACCATAGCACCATAGGGCAAAGCCGATTAAATCACGTAGAGGAACAAGCCAGAAAAACTTTTTTGTAGCTGGGTCTTGAAGGTGATGGACTCCAATGATCCATGCCATAAATAACCTTGTACTCCAGGTGAGTCCCAGCCCAGCCCAGCCTAACCACGAACCACCTGTGGCAATCAGAAATAACAAACTTGTGGCAGTGCCATGAGTAAAGATAAGTCCTATATAGCCCAAAGGACGAGAAACTCGTGTACCTCGTGCCCAGCGAATCTGGCGTTGTATGGAATCCGAAAGGGTGCTAGTTGTCAGAACATGTTCAACCACATAGTCTGAGAGTACAACTTTATAGCCAAATTTTGTTGGTAGGTAGCCCAGTTGAAAGTCATCTTCAAGATAATTAGCGATCGCTGGAAATCCTCCAATGACCTGTAGTACCTGTTTACGGATGACAATGGTTGAACCAAGAGCAAACTTTATCCCCTCGAGGTGTCTGCCCACAAAAACTCCTGCATGAAACTCAGTGGCGCTTCCAAGAGCCTCAATAGTTGTTGCATACCCTTTTGCTAGAGAACGATATGGACAAGTCACAACACCAACATTTGTGTCTTGTAGTGGTTGAACGATTCGCCGCAGATAATCTCTCCCAACTCGGATGTCACTATCGGCAATAACCAAAATTTCGTGCTTGGCAAAAGCGGCAGCATTTGCCAAATTACTTACTTTCAGGTTTGTACCAATTGTATTTTCGCTGACAACCAACTGAATCTCTAAATTTGGGAAATCGTGGATAATTTGCTGCACAACTTCTAGACCTGGGTCTTGTCTATTACGTACTGCAAATATAATCTGGTACTCTGGATAGTCCTGCTGGCAGAAAGAGGCAAGATTTTTGTAAGCCTCGCGATCGCGCCCACAGATCGGTTTCAAGATGCTTAGTAACGGATGTATATCTTTATCTTGAGCAATGAGATGGGAACGACGAAAGAAAGTGCTTGCTGCATAAATTGCATAGCAGTAAAAACAGCAGGCTGACAGACATAAGCAAAATAGAAGAAAAGGGATCATACTTAAGCCCTGATAGCTTAAGGAAACAAATTTCAAACTGTCCATCATTGTGAAATCTCTTGAATCTGGAAACTGTCTTGAAGCAAGAAAACACTTTCATTGATGGTATGTATACGCATACATCACATAAGTCTGTTGTTAGGAAGGCAAAGGATATTTGTGCGCTCTTTCCGGGAAAGGGAAGAACGTTTTTAGTAAATGTTCCTGATGCTTTTCATCCCCCAAAGGGAAGTAAAAACGAAGACAGAGGACTGATCTACAACCTTTGCCTTCTGCCTTTCTTCTAGTACATGCTTCTTGATTAGCCTAGCAGTAAATTACTCATAGTGATTTAACATACCTTCCGCCACTACAACTGTCACAAGCGGTTATCACGGAAATACACGAATTTTACTAGAATAAAATAATACCAAAATTCCTGGGGTTAACACATTTGTCTTGTTGTTACTACTCGAGCAAAATCCGTAATAGTTACTTGTATTAATTTTATCATTACGAAGTTATTATTAAACAGGATGTCGTGGAGTTTCGCTGAGCTAAATTTATCCAAGCCACTCTGGGTGTTTAGCAGTACTATCAAATTGGTCACTGATCTTAAATCGTTCGTACTGACCTTTAGCAGCAACACTGGCGGTTCGATTCAGCAAAGCTGTCACTTGTTCTTTACTCATTGGCTTAAAAGTACGCACCGCCTCGAGTGCTTGGTTCAAGATTTGCATGCTGTCAATGCCTGTGATGACTGTTGAGGTTGGCAGGTTCATTGCGTAGTGGAGACATTCAATTGGTGTCACAGTATTACTCTTGAGAATAATCTGATCACCCATTGACTTCATACCTAGCACACCAATGTTATTTTTAACTAACTTGGGCACAACTGTATGGGTAAAGCTCCTAAAATGAGCGTCCATTACATTCAGTGGCATTTGTGCTGTGTCGAAATGAAAATTATTGGCGGCTGCGACCTCTAACATTCTCAGGTGAACTAAGGGATCTTTGTGTCCTGTGAAGCCGATATAGCGAACCTTACCTGCCTTTTGGGCTTCTAGCATGGCTTCTAGTGCACCACCTTGAGCAAAGATGCGATCTGGGTCATCTAGGCGAATGACTTCATGGAATTGCATCAGATCTACATGGTCTGTTTGTAGACGCTGGAGAGATTCATTAATCTGTTGGGCAGCAGATTCCTTTGTGCGACCATCAATTTTGGTCATGAGGAAAACCTTTTGGCGATAGCCATCTTTGAGTGCTTTGCCCATACGAATTTCGCTACCTCCATTGTGGTAATCCCAGCTATTGTCCATGAAGGTAATGCCATGGTCGATCGCACTACGAATGATATTGATGCTTTCCTGCTCATCTTTTTGCCTTCCAATGTGGTGACCACCCACGCCAACGATAGAGACTTTTTCTTTTGTACGCCCTAGTGTCCGGTAGATCATATCGCCCGATCTAGTCTCATCTGGCTTTGCGGCTAAAATGGTCGATAACTCGCCTTCAGACTGAGTAAATTGATCTGCTGCTTGAACTTGCTTGAAAAGACCTTCAGAAGCTGTTAACCCAGCAGCTAAACCTGAAATTGAAGCTGTCTTGAGGAAATTTCGTCTATTAATATCCACAACATGTCCCCTGAATATAAACCTTTGGAGTTTGCCCTTCATCACGCATAAAATTAAGAGCGATCGCCCAAAGGCTTTTGTGTTATCTCAGGTAACTCTAAGTCAACTTAAGCTGATCTTCATCTTTCCTCAGCATTAAGCAGGTAGGTATAACTCAGGTTAAAAGCGTGGTAGTTGTCCTATGTTGGACTGAAACAAAAAATCCTTCGAGCAACAATCAACCTTAACTAAGAATGCCTCTTCGGGATTGAACCCTCAATACCCTCAACATACCAATTCATAGTTAGCTGTCCCCGATCATTCAATACCTTACCATTGGGTACTCGTACCACACCTTTTTGGTCTTTTATCGGACCATCAAAGGGATGTGCGGTCCCTTGAATAAATTCGTCTCGTCTTGAGATCACAAGCTGCTGAACATCTTGAGGAATTGCTGAATTTAAAGGAGAAATATTCACCATTTCTTGGGCAATACCATCCCAAACATTGTCAGATACCCATGTATTATTTATAACCGCTAGAGCTTTATCTGTATAAAACTTGCCCCACTCACTAATAGATGATGTTAAGTGTGCTTTTGGTCCAAACTGGCTCATATCAGTGTTGTTACCAAAAGCATAAATACCTTTTTCTTCCGCCAATTGAATTGCAGCAGCCGAGTCAGTGTATTGCGTCAGCACATCTGCACCTACACTTACCAAAGTTTGAGCAGCATCTTTCTCTTTTGATGGATCAAACCAGGTATGCACCCAAACCACTTTGACCTTTGCCTTAGGATTTGTGACTCGCAGTCCTTGCGTAAACGCACCTATCCCTCGAATAACTTCAGGAATAGGATGTGAGCCAATAAAACCAATCACATTGGACTTCGTCATCTTGCCGGCAATCATACCAGTTAAGTACCGTGGTTCTTCAAAACGTCCTAGGTAAGTGCCAACATTGGGAGCACGTTTATAGCCTCCACATTGTTCAAACAAAGTATTAGGAAACTCTTTTGCCACTTTCAAGGTTGAGTTCATATAGCCACGAGCAGTTGCAAAAATCAATTTGTTGCCGTCTGATGCTAGTTGGCGCATCACTCTCTCAGCATCAGCTCCTTCATTGACGTTTTCTATAAAAGTTGTTTTTACCTTACTCTGAAGATTTGCCTCCATCTCTCTGCGGCCTAAGTCATGGGCATGAGTCCACCCTAAATCAACTGCAGATCCCACATAAACAAATCCCACTTTAAGAGGTTCATCTGCTACTATAGGCAATGCTACTACAGACACCTCACTCTGTGGATTAGATTTCCGCGGAGTACAGCCTGCGAAGGTAAACCCTCCTCCTGCTAAAGTGGCATACTTTAGAAACTTACGACGCTCCATATGTACTTATTGGTTGTACTCGGCCAAAAATTTTTTCTAGTGTTTGCCACTAGTTGGTCTAAAAATTGAGATATAAAGCGATATATATTATACAAGATAAACAATAATTTTTTCAAGAGAAAAAGTATTTTATGATACACAATTATGAGAAGAATCTCTAGAATTTTCTAGAAAGCATTATAGAAAATATAGCGCTTTGATAACTCAAAATTTTAGCCTAGAGACGCCAGTTTTTACCTTGGCAGAAGCTCTTCTCTATCACAAAGACGCACAACAGACGGGTAAGACCTTCTGTCATGCTGCGTAAATACAGTCCCTGACCATAAGAATGGGATACAAGCCATTAAACTAAGTCGCTCCGTCACCAGAGCGACTCGTCTTCAAAACCGTGCTTGAAGTAGGGTAGGTAGCCAGCGAGTTACCAAATATTGGCACTTTTCCAACCACCCCCCTCCAAACGAAGCATGACCGTTTCCGTATCACTTCGCTTAAGAGTAATTTTTACGTTTGAGAGCGTCACCATCGTAGCGTCCGTATTGGATTTTCTCATGGCACTGACGACAAACCACCAGGGTTTTACGTTTACGTGCTGACATTTTAAGCATCCATTCAGGGCGTTCCTTACAACCTTTTTGCTGAATATCTGCTAATTTGCGGACATGGTGGACTTCAATATTATCCGTTGCTCCACAAATTTCACATTTTTGAGCTAAAAGACGTTGAACGACTTCACTACGCCCGTTCCAGATATGATTAGCCAGGTTATCGTCTATTTTGACCCACTTATTCCATCGCAAACAGACACCACCAAAATGAGTTATCAAAGGCTTATTGTCATCGCGCTCCATTGTAATTTGTAGTACTTTGTAAGTACCATCTTTGGTATCAATGGTTGTGCGATACCGTTTGTAAATTTTCTGGCATGTAGTTTTGAACTTCTTTGCCAGAGTCTTTACTAAGGAAAGCTCCATAACTCGTTTAAGTAAGGAGAGAGTGTGGAGGTTGTAAGCCATGCGGTAATACTGGACTAATCCTCGGTATTCCGCTTGATACTGGCTAACTATGCTGTAGGCATTATCGTTGATTCTTTGCGTCAGGTGTATAGGCTTCCCAGAGCGCATGTATTTAACACAATGGTCTTTAATTACGCTTTTTGGAACCAAAAGACCCACACTACCGTTGATACATCTTTGACCACGATGGTCATGCTTATCATCGGCGTGTAGTATGTGGATTTCATAACCCAGGAATTTAGCAGCTTCGTCCCTTGCATGGGTGACGAGCGTCTTTTGTTCACTCTCGTTCCAGTTTTAAATCTTCACGTAAAAACGTGGCAATTTTCTGTTTGATTTCCACAGCTTCAGATTTTGAGCCTACAACTCCCAACAAAAAATCATCGGCATACCTTGTATACCAAAGGCGACGAAAGTTTGGGTCATTAGGGTCACGAGATGGAATCGACTGAGCCTGTTGGTTCAGTTTCCGCGCTTGTGATAATTCTCCTGCTTTTCGTGCTTTTGACGCAGCCTTAGTTAAATCTCTGTACGGTGGATAGACACTCCTTCGTTGACCTCGTGTGTATGCTGGTATTAGTTCATGTTCAACGTATTTATCCAGCTTGTCTAACACTAGATTGGAAAGTATTGGGCTTACAACTGCACCCTGCGGTACCCCGCTATAGGTGGCATTATATTTCCAGTTTTCCAAATACCCTGCATCCAGCAACCCCTTGATTAGTCGAATAAAGCGATTGTCGTGGATTTTATCTTGTAGTATTTTTAACAGGATAGTATGATCTATTCTGTCAAACGAAGCCATTAGTTAATGCCCATCTCAAGAACCCATTAGAAGATTTAACGGAAATAGAAATTACTGACGTGATGCACCCATTGTTTGGGCGACGGTTTGCAGTGGTGTCATTGTCAACTCCACCAAATGGCAGTGGTCATGTAGTGGTGGCTTATCGGGGCTATATGCGCTTACGGGTTCCAATAGAAGCAACGCATCTAGCCCCTCAGCACTCGTATTTAGGTACTAAGCTCACATTAGAAAGTGTGACGGAGTTAGTCACCTTAGCTACTGAATGTGAGGTTTTATGTCAATCCAACCCCGCGCAGTCTGGGACCGCCTCAGCCCAGAACTGCAACAAGCCATCATCAATGAATTTCAAACCATCTTGAGTGAGGTCATTTATGAGTACATCCGAACTAGTGACACGTCACCACACAAACCGCAAAGCGATAATTTACATTCGTCAGTCCACGCCACACCAATTACTCAGCAACCAGGAGAGTCTTCGTCTACAATACGCTTTGCGTCAACGAGCAATTGAACTGGGTTGGTCAGAAGATAATATTGAAGTAATTGATAGTGATTTAGTATACCCAAGGGTCTTTTCTCCTCCTTGCCAGGTTTTGGAATCCATACACGCCTGGTGGGTTTGACCTTTGAGCCTAGTTTGAGTTTGGCAACTAAGGCGAAACGTTGCTTTGGGGTCAGTGACTTAACACCGTCCACACCCGCCGTTTTCTTGCCCTGGTTATCTTGTGTGACCCTCCTGACCGCTAAACACTTTGCTGACCAAGACTTCATCAACGTTCTCTGGAGTTTGCGAACTGCATAGACATCACCACGCAATGAGGCTCTGTAAATTCTCTTCTGCAACTTGTAGACACATTTTTCTAGCTGATGCCAGTTAATGTGCCTCCATTCCACCATCGCTTTGTCATCCTGATTTACAAGAATTGGTTTGTCCTTCATGGGAGAGACATCCGTTTCTTTTTTTGATTCAGTTGTGACTTGACGTGTTTTAGACATATTAATTGCCTACTGTGACTTTACAATCCAAATCACCGTGAGTTCGTCAGCATATCCTTAGAGTTACCCAAGGCGTTCGCTTCTAACTCAATCTCGCCTAACTGCTGCATACGGTTAGCACCTGCTTGGTATCGACCACCCAAGAGCAAACAGTAGGTTACTTCGTTCCGATTGACCATTGGTTGAACCTTTAGAGTTGATGCTGTCCACCGGGTGGGAGTGCTGCTAGCCAGGGAAGGAACTGCTAGCCCCATATCCTTTGCCTTTTGGCTCCTCCGTGTCAGCCTTATTACGGGAGTTCCTAGTTTCGATGGTTTAATTGCATCATTCGCAAATGCTACTCATGGGTTCTTGCTCGAAGGGAGCCAACTTAGGCTATCAGCTTTACCTCCTTTTCACCCCGCTTCAGGCGTTGATGGCTAGTCGCGAACCTGGGGGTGATGCTTTCACCGTTGCACCTACGGGAAGGGACTTCTTTCGCCTATACTCTAGGATTTCTAGGTTAGTCACCCTTATGGTCAATCAGTTATCAGGCTTTGTCCCGGTTTCCCGGTTTTATCACCTGTCACTCGTCCCTGAGTATTTCTACTCATTTAGAGCGAACGAATCGCACCCGTCCTTCTAGGACGGCTTTTCTTGATTTCTGATGTACTCCTTTAGGATCTCTAACGGCGCACCCCCAACGGACACAGCAAAATAAGTGGGACTCCATAAAGCTTCTTTGTGGGGT
>JAJPJF010000027.1 GCA_021324415.1 Nostocales cyanobacterium Centralia_MAG_434 | reverse complement strand
TTGCAGGTTCTAACCAATCTCAAAGCAACGTCCAAACAACAGAGCAAAATGGTGCTGCTACCAACGGTAGCACCAATGCTCAAGAGTCTAACAGCGTTAATGTTCAGAACCAGGTCAGCAGAATTAAAAGCCACACTCGTGGTATTTATGGTGGCTATCACACTGGACATGCTAATCAAGACCAAAGCTCTGTTCAGTCTACCGTCCAAAATGGTGCGGCTGATAACGGTTCTACCAATGCTCAAACCAGCAATACTGTCAACCGTCAGAATCAAGGTTCATTCATTCGCAATCGTGTTCACCGTTCTTGGTAATACTCTGTAGTTAGTCAATCCATCAGGCGTTGCTGCATCTTCCAACTGAGCGACGCCCGCTTGATTCTCAAAGAGCATACAGTGATTATCAAAGTTATTACTATCATTACAACGCACCCTATATTTCTCAGTTACTAAGCTCTTATCAATCTACCAACCAAAGTGGTGCTGCGGTGGACAGTTCTGTCAACACTCAAGATAATAACACTGTGAACATCCAGGGACAAGTCACGCAGATTCTCAATAGCCAATCTAGCAACTAATCTGCTCAAGTGATCGAACTGTGGGGCGTTGTTGCCTCTTGAAACATCAGGGAAGATATTTTCTTACTCAGCAATTCGTTATTTCGATCACTACAACACACAACCATGCACAAGTACTTGAAGGTCTAAAATCATGATAAAGAAAACTTACACCTTTGGTATAGTAGCTGCGGCTCTGCTCATAGCACCAACAGCTGCTTTCGCTGACCAAAGCAGTCAGCAAGAATTGAATCAAAGCGCTACCGCTGTTGGTCAAAGCACAGTCAATCAACGAGCCAACCAGACAAGCGTCCAGTACCAAAATCGATTTGGTCATCACTATGGGGGTTCTCAATCACAAGATTCACGTCAGCTGATCAACCAAAATGGATATGCCAGCGATGGTAGTCTTGTTAACCAAAATGCTAATCAGGTGAACCTTCAGCACCAATATCGGTTTCGCCGTTAGAACTTTTTGTTCATAACTCTTTGGTCAAGTTTGTAGGTTAAATGGTGCTGCTAGGAGTATTACGTTCATCAGTTGAACAAATCTATGATTAGTTTAGAGCCCAAGATGCATAAGTGTTCTCCCTGGAGAGATCTATGAAGCTTTGTTAAATCATCTGGAGCTAAACCATTCCTTACCTACGCAGCACCAGATTGCTTACTAGCTTACGGAAAATTGGATATGTCTGTCAGCAGTGCCTTGGTGTACCAAAGGTGAGGAGTGAAAACAGTGAACAGTGAACAGTTATCAGAGTTATGGTGAAGAATATAAACCCATTACTAACAGCATAAGTTCAAGTGGAAGAACTATTGATAACTGATAACTGATAACTAATAACTGTTATAAAAGGTTATACCGATTACCTAAGTACAGCAAAATAAAAATCGGTCATTTTCTATAAAGAAAGGAGTGAAGCCATGCCTGCCAGACAATCTCTTTCATTACTAGTACTGACTTTACTGATGGCATTTCCTGCTGGAATTGCTTTTGCTGATAACCAAGTTGATATTCAAGGTACCAATTCTAGGATCAGAGTTACCGATGACGGTGATGTCAAGATTAACTCGAATACTCACGACAGCATTTCTCCTGTAGTTGTACCTAGTTCAAAGTTACGTAATCGTATTTTACTGCGGAGTTTGCGCTCCTCGCAGTACTCTCAATGCAACGGGAGAAGTTACGTCCATCAAAGCAATCACACCAGTGGTTATGGTTCTTCAGTGACTCGTACTTACAATTCCACAACTACAACATCCTGTCAATAATTGCTCAGAAGAATCACCATGAAATTCAAATTACTTTCCCTTGGCTTGTTCTCAGTTTCTGCTCTATCTCCCTTGATGATATCTTCCTTCACCCGTCCTGCAGTGGCAGGATGTGTTGCAGTTGATGTCGGTACCCAAGTAGCAGTTGACGGTCAAAGAAGAGGAAATCAAACAAACAATACAACTCAGAATTTTGGACCAAATTGCTCCAATAGTAGAGGTGGTACTGTTACCACAGTAGGACACCAAACTTGTGTTTCTCAAAGTTGTGAACAACACAGAACCAGTTCTCAATCAGTTGATGGAGATGGTAACCCTATTGGTGTCAAAACTCCAAACATTGGCATTAAGGTGCATACTCCAGTACATGTGTACGACCCTGCTAAAGATCCAAATTGGATTTTAAATCGCAGAAAGTAAACAGAACAGGCCAGACGCCACAGTGGCGTCTAAATAAAAGTCTTTAGCCGAACGAATTCCCCACAATAGGGGAATTTCTCCTTAGTGATATTTGATAAATCGTATTTTCATATCATATCAAGATAATGGCAATTGAGATTTTTATAAAAGTCGCCTTAAACGTAAATTTTCTACAAACATTCAACAGGTGCTTAATTTCTATACCTGCTGCTACCTAAATATAAAGCCATGAAAACTCTACTGTTTGTTGCATGTAGTGTCGCTATACTGATAACTGCTACCACAGGGGTTACTCAGGGTTTCACACATGGTAACCAAAGTTCTTTTGCTAATACAGACCTCAACAGTAGCGATATGAATAACTTTACACACACCAGCCAGCACTCGACTAGTAGCTCATCTGGATATCAACACACTTTCGTATCTAGTGAAACTACTGGTGATTCATCTGACTATCAACACAGTTTTACATCTAGTCAAACCACTAGTGAGTCATCTGGGTATCAACAGAACTCATTTGATCTTGATGCGGCTAATCTCAAACGACCTAATATCCTCAGTATTAATACTTCAGGGCGTCTGTTGATAGGTCAGATTACTATAAACGGTAAAGTTGTCAAAAACATTCGCTCTAGTAAAGAAAAGATCAATTTGTCCCCGTTATTATCAGTTGGAGAGCAGACAGTCAATATTTCTGCCCGTTATTTTCCTGCATCTGCTTCTGCCAGTGTAGAACTTAACGGTCCTGGGACAAAAGTCACTCAGCAAACCAGTGGTGATGGAATTTTGAAATATAGCATGACTGTTAACGTACACTGAATGATTTCATGAAGAGCAACTCTGTAGGCATCACACCGATGTCTATAGGGGGGTAAGGCGTGCGTAGAACGCTGACTATAAGTTTTTGTTGCCCATGCTGATATCAAGCATGGAAACTGCACTTAGTAGCTCACTAACTCAGTGTAGATGCTTGTAGTTGACTTTCTAAATTTGCACGCAATCTCAATTCCGCGACTGACCAAACCCAAGACTTATTTGGGGCTCCAGCAAAAACGTCTTTATTGTGAGTGACAATCGCATCTAGTTCCTGCTCATGAACGCAAACTAGCTCAACAGCCGATTCAAAATCCTTTAAAGGTGATGAGCGTGCTTGCTGGATTACAGTTGGCTCAACATCACAAATTTGTATTTTCTCTTTGAGCCAATCAATGACGGTTTCAGCAATTTTTGTATTTCGTAATCGACTAGCATAGGCATATATTTTTTGCCAGCCAATATCTGTGACATGCATCTGAATCAATGGATGTACCCTATCCAGTAATTCACTCACATCACCTACAAACCCATTTCGATTCATCAAAGCCTCTAAGATTAGGTCAGCATCCACTAAGATCCTGATCACTTTTTTAACCCCCAATTGAAAATTCGATGATATATCGTTAGAAATACAAAAAAGTATTTCACATGCGTAGGAATACAGATATATACAACCTATGGAGGCAGTATTTCAGATTTCTGCAATATGTTGACCAAAAAATAAATACGGGAAGGGACATAGAAACTGGCTTTGACATAACCCAATTTAGTAAAGGTTAGCTGCTAGCTCGGTGAAACTAACTACGTATGACGGCAAATACTTTTTGTAGTTCCAAGATGATAATCTTGGCTTTCAATAAGTATCAAAAATAGAGATTGAATAGAGATTTTCCTCAGGGTAAATGGTGAATACCTTAACATTAAACAGTCAAAGTAATCTAAAAAGATTATTATATTGAATTGTGAGTTTTTGGAATAGTCAACTTCTTACAAAATTTTGTATATTCTCTCATACATAGAATTCTTTCAGTCAAAAACCCGTAGAATCCTATATTTATATATACTGGTCCTTGACTGTTAAATTTTGTAGTAGCAACTAATATAAACTCGTAAGCATATCAGTTTGTTTGACTAAAAATCAATGACTCACAGATAGATTCTACTTAAGTAGATATATATAAGACCAGGTAGAAGGTCATAAGGTTCACTTTTGAGAATTAACAAGTAGATAGTACAAATTTCCGTTACTGACTGTTACCCCAGCACGTTCACCTGCCACTTTACCAGTACCTAAAAAATAATCCACTCTACCTGCACCTTTAATCGCGCCTCCTGTATCTTGGTCAAGAACGTAGCGACTCACATTGCGATGTTCCATTTTGCCATTTGCATTGACAAAGGGGATGGACGTGTGGAGCAACGCTAAAGCACCAGGAGGCATGAGAGATTTATCTGTAGCTATTGAACGCTCTGCTGTTAGCGGCTGTTGAATGGAACCTTGTGCAGGAGCACCATGGTTTTCTTGAAAAAACACAAAGCTTGGATCGCGTGGAATGTAAATCTCTAAATCTTTTGGATGCTTTTGGAAATAATCTAGGATCATTGGCATAGTCATACCCTCTAAGGGTAATTTACCATCCTTAGCTAGCTCTTTCCCAATACTGTTGTAGTGGTAAGGTGTGCTTCCGGCATAACCTATAGTTGTTTGTGTTCCATCTGGAAACTGCAATCGAGCAGAACCTTCAATTTGTGCTACGTATGCTTCTAGACGATCGCGCAACCAAAATAACTCCAACCCGTGTAATCGACTATTGGCACCTTGCAAACCATCAGTGCCTTCAAGTTCCACCCGTGTTGGATAAGGTTCCTCCCAGGAATCGAGATCAGGCGGCAAACGATAGATAGGATAGCGATATTCTGGCGTTGGAACACGACTCGCTGCGTACACAGGCTCATAGTAAGCGGTAAACAGAACTGATCCTTTGGCGTCACTTCCCACTGACTGGTAAAAGACAAACTCGCGAGCAACACTGGCATTGAGTTCTACCGCCGAACGAGACTTAAGCAGTAGTTCACGGAATCTTTGTAAACTTTTAGTAACGCGATCGCGAAAGGCCAATCCGCCGAAAGTACCATCGGGTGTCATTCCCACCACCTGATAATTCTGGTAGGCAGCATCACTATTGTGGAGCAAATAGTCCAAACTGTGATCCACAGCCGCCAACAAAGCCTTTTTGTCTGGAGGTTGGCCATTTTCACCCCATATACGTTGATCTAGACAAGAGCGATCGCTACTGCAACAAGGAAAAGGTGACTGCTTGATTGGTACTAGTGGTGGTAAAGGTTTTTGCTGAGTGAGTAGATTGTTAAATTCGAGTTGCAGTGATAACGGTAGTTCCCACCTTTGTACCCTACATTCTGGCGAACTGAGTTCTTTGTACCCAAAGGTTTGCATGGGCACAAAAACTACCAGAAAAAACACTGACAAACCCAGTACAACAAGCTTTAAGATATTGAATTTGCTCATATCAGCGAAGAACTTACTCATTCATATTGCGGTAGGTAGCAACTGCTGAAGGTGAGATACGATTCAAATACCGGAAGATCCAATATTTGAAGATAGTATCCAAAATCACTGGAAATGTAGCAATGAACAAGAAGATAAAATCGTGATTTGCAGGTAATCCCCAATG
>JAJPJF010000028.1 GCA_021324415.1 Nostocales cyanobacterium Centralia_MAG_434 | reverse complement strand
TTTATCAATAATATTATTATATAAGTTATATTTATAATTTATAATATAGTTGATAAATTATTGAAATATCATTTATATTTATCATTGATAGTATAGTTGATAAAGTATTGAAATATCATTTATATTTATCATTGATAATAGATAATATAGTTGATAAAGTATTGAAATATCATTTATATTTATCATTGATAATCTCTGCATTGCTGTCATTTATATTCATATCTGCGTTCAATATCAGTTATATTATCAATGATAATTAATGTGCTTTTTAGCACGCTTTTTTAAGAGCTTAAGTAATTTCACATAATCATTGGTCTAACAGCTTATTTACCTACTGATTGATAATTTGAAGTTACGCGATCGCCACGGCTCCCCAATGCAACCGCTGGACCCCACTGCCCAGTCCCCACTGCCCAGTCCCCACTGCCCAGTCCCCACTGCAGGACCCCACTGCCCAGTCCCCACTGCCCAGTCCCCACTGCCCAGTCCCCACTGCAGGACCATACTGCCCAGTCCCTATTGCCCAGTCCCCACTGCCCCCGCTGCTAGTGCCACATGAGCGCATACGGATACGCTCGCGGCAACACTGGGCGCAAAATCGCTGGGTTGCCCTAACCCCAACTATAGGGATTTTTGCGCCCAGTGATGAAAAAAATCCTCCAACCATGCGGTTTTCAGCGTTTCAATTTTGCTCCAAAAAATCCTGTAGAGTTTTTTTTGGAGCATTTTGGAGCAAGAATAATTCTCAATAAGCCCCTACACGCCTATTTATTTTATACACCATTCTCAGTACACCAATAACATACCCCTCCCAGTTTCGCCTGGAAGGGGTCTATTTTTTCTCAAACATAACTTTGTACTTACGATAGGGTAGATGTGTCTTAACGGGGCTTGTGGGCGTTGCTCAGTCGTTGTTTTCTTTCAGTTGTTTTCTTAAAGCATTGAAAGTCTCTAGGTGTGGATGTGACAGGGAGACTATTTTTTGAGGTTTATTTGCACCCTTACCTGATTTAACAGGATTCTTAGCTCTTTTTTCAGCACGCCGATCATGACGATTTGGGTCTGATAACAAATCAAATGGTTTTTCCTCATCTGCTGCTATTTGCTCATCAACCCAGTTGCACAGTTTTACAAAATTAAGCGTAGCATCATCATTTAGGAAAAATCCTTCTAATGACTGTCTATCGGTGTCCTTAAGATGTGAAATGATTTTTTTCCACATCATGTATTGTTGGTACGTGTTGAATGTGAACTGAGACAAACTAAACTCTTGCATCAAGAAAGTTCTTAAAATTGTATCTCCCGGTTCAATGCCGATTTTGTCATACTTATCAGCCAAATTTTTATAATCTGATATTTTCAAAATACCTGACTTGATAGCGGGTGTTTGGCGTTTAATACTTTCAGGATTTTCTAACAGTTGGTTCATCAAGTCTTTAGCTGGATTATTTTTTCCACCATACCGTTCAGACTTCATAAAAATAACTTCATCACCTTCTGGCACTGTTTCACCGTCTATTGCGGTATGCGGTTTTTTAACTTCGTAACCGCGTGCTTTAATAGTTTTACTGTTTGGATTAGCTAGTAAGTAATTAGCACTCCCGTGAAAAGCACCACACCAATACACATCTTTAGTTTCAAAGCTGAATTGTCCCGTTCGTGGTTTCAAGTTAATATTTAGTTCATCATCTACTTTAATACTGGTAGATTCATTGTGTAATACATCAACAAGTGGAAATAGATTTTGTAGATGTTGCATTGCTTTTTCGTCTATCCACCCCATAGCAGATGTGATTACTTCTTCACAACCTTCATGTTCATTATCAGGTTTAATTATTGGTTTTAATTCTTGATCGTCTACTTTTAGACTTAAAAACTTTTCAGTTACTCTTTCTGATTTTCCATCTTGCCATTTAGTGTATGTGATTTCTACCCATCTACCTAAAATTTCTTTAGTATTTCCCAATGGTGCACGTTTTATTTTTCGTCTTTTCAATTTACTATCATTACGATGTTGATTGACTATTTCGCCGTTGATTTCATCTATTAATTTATATATGACTTCATTCAATTCAAAAGCACATCCATCTGTAATTGATTGCCATCCGTGCAATCCTTTTTCCATAAACCATGCCAAACATCGTGCTCTAGCCGTGATATTGTTACCTACAACCGGGTTAGAAGTGATGAAATACTTACTAACCATGTCACCATATAAGGTATTAACGCAAAGCTTAAAAAGTACATCTAATGGTGATTTTTTCCCATAAATCTTTTGTGCTTTTTTACGTTCAATTAGTAGACTGTTGACAATTAATTCACCTAGATTTATATCAAACCAAGCGTGACACTCGTCAAAGTTCATAACTATTTGTGAACGTCCATTAGTCTTAATTCTTTGAGTAGTATTCTTACCGTCCCATTCATTATGAATTTCTCTCAGCTTTTCAAGAGCTTGTTTGGGATTACTACCATCTATCCTTTGTGAATGAGGGTAAACTGCACTAGCTAGAATTTGAATATTATCTAGTAGTTCATTACGCTGTCTAGGCGAACATATTCCTAGAATCCATTGCAAGCCATCATGGGTTAAAACAGCATTCCATATCTCATGATTGAAGATTTTTAGACTTCCGCATTCTTCATCAAAATCTACCCAATCAGATGAAACCATCTCAGTATCAGATTTCATAGCTCGAATAGATTTAGCCAGTAGATCGACTCTATCAGCTGTTTCTGTAAACCAGCTTGCAAAGTAGTCTTGAGGGTACTTTAATCGCTCTTTAGTTCGGATTCTGGCATACCACGATCCTGATAGTAATTCACCCCAATTATCAGGGTTTTTCCAAGCTGATTTATCCTTATCTTTAACAGCTTTAATTAGGGCTTCAACGTCCACATCATACGCTTTAAGCCACTCTCTAAGGCTGATATACTCGTTATTTTTACTAGCCTTATAATCAAAAATTTCTGGAATTCCTAGAAAGTAAGATTGGTTTCTTTGTCCTTCGCCGTAGCAGCCAGATATATCAATATCACAAATCAAACAAGCATCATATTGACCTTTAATTTTTCGACGCGCGAATATATCAGTAGGTCGATTGTTTCGGCATCTTCCGCCTTCTACTTTGGCTAATAATGCACGAGTATGTGTAGTGAATTGTCGTAAATCATTAGCACTGGTAGGCTTGATAAATTCATCAACGATTTTACTTAATTCATCTTTCCAAATTGATTTACCTTCTTCATTTACGGCTAGAATTTCTAATTTTTTTGCTAAGGCTGCTTCAAACAAATCTTTAACAGTTCCACCTATAGTCAATTTAGGAACCTGAAAGTATTCAGCTAGACCTAGCTTTTCATAAACTACTTTCCACTGTTCATAATAAGCGTTGAGGGCTTCGTACACTTCTAGATCACCTAGGGCATAGTTTTCAAAATCTTTGAATCGCTCGATAGACATCTCAAGCATTCTAGATTTCTCTTCACTTGTAAAATTATCTTTGTATTTTAGCGTCCATCCTACCGCACTACAAAAATTTTGATAGGATGCTACGCCGTGTATAGCTCCTGTATCTACCAGTTTCAGACATAATTCATACTTGTACCCATTAATGGTGATAACGTGTTTTAGACTAACCCAATCAACTTTTTCACCCATTATGGCTGTTTGACAATAGGCTCTTCTACCACTGCAAATTTGCTCTTCACCTTGAGAGCGTTGTAAGGTTTTCAGACGCTGCTTAACTGTACCGCTAGCAATCATATTGATTTCAGCAGTAAGGAAGTGTCCGTACAGAACTATAAAGCATTTTGGCACTTCTACTAATTCACTGTCTGTTGCTTCGTATGTGCTAGTTTTAAGTCCTACAGATTGTAAATAATCTATAGGGTGAAAGTTACTATTTATCATTAGAAAAGGCTTTTCCCCTCCCATCAAGCGACCTGCATTCACTTGTGGGGTGTGTACAAAGATTTCTTTAGGGGCAGATGATTCAATACTACGAATTTGAGTAGTTAGACCTTTTCTAGAACTTTGCTGATATTCCTTTTTATCACCTTTATTTCCAAATTCAGTATCTATTACTAGTGGAATGGTAATACTTTGGTATGGATTTGTGATGACGTCTGTCATTTTTTCACGCTCAACATACCATTGATTATTTGGGATGATAGGCGAGAAAATTTTATATGGACAAGTGAATAGAGGTTCCTTTACCCCTTCATCTTCTACTTTGGAAATATCGGCTTTTGGACTAGGAGTTAGATTTTTCTTTTCTGGATATTTATTCTTACCAAATATTAATGCAGGGGTAAGCTTTGCCCCTCCAAACTCGTCATCCTCATCCTCTTCTTTAGGCAAGGTAGACATTTTTTTGCGATTACGATAGAATAAATCTAAGGTAAGTTTCCCACCTCCAAATTCATCATCTTCATTTAAATTTGAGGGTGTGGTTTGACAATTTAAATCTTCTTTTTCCATATTTCTCATTGATAATGCCTACACCGTTTTGACAGTGTAGGCGTTTATTTTAGAGGTTCTATTGAGCTTCACTAGCCATTGCTATTTCGGGATTTTGGAAATCTTCATCACTGATATCACTAGCCATCATGTCTCTTTCTTGTTCACCATTTTTGAGCATTTTTGGCTCTAGAGTAGATGCATCAATATCCCATAATCCAGGACGTTCTACTTTCTGTCCTGTCGTTTTGTCTTTGCGTAGTGCTACGGTTAAATTCGCCTTGTACACTAAACCACATTGAGCACGTAAGAAATCAAAAATTTCAGCGGGATTTGCTATATCTGTACGTACTCCAAACTCATCATCTTCATCGATAACAGTGCTTTCTTTTTTGAATTCATAACCCATAGTCTTGAGCACTTTACCAAGTAAATTTCTTTCAGATAATCTGTAATTGCAAGTTAGGGCAATTGTAGTAGGTGCTTCATGTGTGATGTCTAATACTGAAAATACCAGTTTCATTACTGGCGCTTCTTTATGTTGCCTGTTTTCTTCCCACTCTAAAAGGGAGTGTTCGACACCGCAGAAGGTTAGTCTTGCTTTACCATCTTTAGGGCTGAAAAGTGGCTCAAAGCTTTGTTTTAGAAGGGCTTCGGCTTGTTGGTTCTTACCATTTTTGAAAGATAGTTTGGTGTTTCTTACTTTTGATTGTGTAGCTTTAGTCATTTTTCGTTATCCTTTGAAAGTCTTTATTTCTCGACTGTGGCAATGTCAAAATTGCCACTTCTTTTATAGCATTACACGTCATGACAAATGTGCACTTGTACATACTAATATCTTATCGATTTGATGGAGCATTATAAGAAATACTGTACTAACGTGTATGTACATGTTATGATAGAGTTGTGTTGTGTTTCATCTACTTCATCTACATAGATATGAGTGAATTTAAAACCCGTAAATCTTATCGTCTAAATCCTGATTTAGTTCGGTTTTTGGATGCTTTTGCAAAATCCAGAAGATGGACTGAAACAACCGTTATTGAGTACGCTCTTGAAGAATTAGCCAAACAACACGGGTACATGGATGCAAATGGAAATCTACTTGATAAAAAATCAGCTTAAAAGCTAGCTTTAAACCACTTATCTTTTGTGTTCGGAGGTGATTTATTAGGGATTTAATCCCATAAAGGGATTTTATTCAGTGTGGTTAATCTTTCTTGAATTTCGTCTAACTTTGATTTCTGTGTCGCCGTCAAATTTTTGCATTTTCTGATATTGGCTAAAAATGACCGTTCCCATGCTGTGAGTCTGTTATCCAGCTGTAAAGCATCGATAACTGGCATCTCCTCTAATGGCTTAGGTAGCCACTTTTGATGCTTGTCGCAAGTAACACATCTTAATTCTGCGTAGTGTGGGTGGTCGGCAGGTTTACGTATAGATTGCAAATTACTACTTCCACAGTATTTACAAGTAGTGTCTGGATGAAGTATCATAGGCTGTGAAAAAGTTTAATTTTTTTGGATTTTATACAACTGGCAGCGAGCGCCAGTTTTTTATTTTTACGAACATAAATTGATAATCGCCTCCCTCACTATTTGTGTTTTGCTGGTGTTTTTGGACACCGCTAATTGAGCTAATTTATCAGCAATCTCTCTCGGAAATCTCACAGTAAAGGCAACTCCAACATGATAATTTTTCCGATAGCTCGGAAAATTTTTTCTATCCATACATTTCGATTTTATGATGTCGTAATTCCCATGCTAGTACGGGAAATTCATATTGTCCATACTTTCGAAAATCTCGAATTATTTAGATATACCCATCTCGAATTATTTAGATATCAAAACTTAAAATAATACTAAATACCTGATAAATTGCTATTATTTACTAATATTAATTACTAGCATGATGCACGCCTAGACTTCAAATCTAGGCGTTTTGTTTACAGTTCAATTCCACCGTCAAAGTTTTCTTCATCCTCAATCACTGGTGTAACTGGCGTGATTGGTAATGATGCCTCATTGTGTAAAACAGTGGTTACGACTGGTGACTTACCCTCTAGATGTCGCATGTAAAAATTGATGGCATCTTCAATAAATCTGGATTCAGGGATATCTAGCGCGTTGCACCACTGCTCAACCTTTGACTGTTGATACTTTTTGATTCTTATTTTGTCTGCAACCATTATGCAACCTCCGTCATCAAACCTGTGAGGTTGTCAAAACTACCGTTATCAGACATTAAAAAGCCTTTTTTCTTTAGCGCTGCATTGAGTAAGGGTAGCTTTGAACCTCCTCCAATAACTAAAATTTGGTCACCACTAAGTTTGTATTGCTCAAGCTGTTTAATTACTTCCCTCAAGCGACAGTTAATAAAGTCTTGCAACTCAACCTCATATACTTTGTAGAAGTTCAGATCTGAATCACCATAGGCTAGAAAGGGTATTTTATCGCCCGATTCAGACTTTTTGAACTTCACCCCTACTTCAATACTCCGGTTGATCACTTCCTTATTTGGGGCTTGCTTGATCAGTGCCTTAAGGTCTGAGTTACAACTGATTTTTTCAATCAGGTATTCTGCCCCAAAATCTCTTACAGTTACCTCACCTACAGGCTCAGAGTTGAAAAAGCGACTTATAGAGGTATTGCCCCCTCCTATGTCGCAGATGGTTACAGCCCCATCTAGCTTTTGGCTTTTGAGTGCTGCTATCCCCTCTGGTAATACAGCGTTTATTTTAATGTGTACCGTCACTGGTACACTAGCTAGCTCTACCTTGTGAGTTCCCTCATTCTTTCTAATGATTGGCTCGTGTCGCTTAACGTCGTTACAAGTGACAGTAATATCTATATTTAGTTCTGAGTTGACTTGTGGCAAGTGTGCGAGAGTGCCTAGGAAGTACTCTAGCCACAGTGAAGATTTACCCGTGTAGTCTTCAACTAATCGCATAAGGTCACTGCTACCACTGCGTACAGCCTGATTACCCACAAGCCAACAAGTGTTTATCAAGTCTTCTCGAATGCCGTCAATATAGCGAACATGACCGGGTAGCTTACCAGATGTATTAGAAAGACAGCGAGCATACCAGCTAGGCTCCCTTATCAACTCGTAACCTTCAACGTAAGCTTTTATCCAATGGTTGCCTAAGTCGATTACACTTTTAAAATGCTTTTTGTTCTTAGCTGGTGTTTTAGGCATTTTTACCCCCTCTTTTTTCTGGGTACTTTTGGGTACATTTACCGCTGTCTCAACAGTATTAGAATCGCTCATAGTCTTACTCCATCTAGGTTTCAGGTTTTGATAGCTTAAAGATAACTTGTTTTGTACCCAATTGGGTACATTAAGGTACTAAAATAAGTTATCTTTATAAAGTAACTTGATAACACAAACTTATTTATTAATAGTTACTTTGTGAAATTTAACTATTATTAGTTACTTGTCATATTTACTGACAATAACTAAACGTCTTTGATTTTTATTAGTAAATATCTCAACTAGTTACTGATAGTTTTACATCGAACTATAGAAACCTTGTTAAAAGTGTTTTGACAGTTTACTAATAGAAACTCATCCGATGTCTGGCTATTCTGGCTAATCTGGCTCACCCCCTATAGGGAAAAATAGCCAGACAGCCAGACACGTAAAATCAAGAGTTTCAGCCTCTATGTCTGGCTGCTAATCTGGCTGGACAGACACTAAGCAAGATTAGCCAAAATTCAATCTTTAGCTAATTATTGTTAGCTAGTATGTCTTTTTCACTGAAAGTTTTACCGCAATCATTACAAAGATACTGCTGTATGCTCTTAGTTGCTTTATCTTTACCATTCTTCTTGAAGTTGGTAGAATTGCAGTGTGGACAGGCTATTTTAGGCTCTTGAATTTTGATTTCTTGCCAGTTATTGTTAATCGGCATACTATCAGAAAATAAGTCATCTTGAGTATTTGTACTTATCACCTTGTAATAATCGTAGGTGTCAAAGTCAGGGAGTTGAATAAATTTGGGTAAGCCTGTTAATGGAACCGCTAGCGCGAAACGGTAAGCTGTGGCATCTGTGAAGATGTCTAGTCCTAGCTCTTCATTCATGCGGTCACAGTAACCTTGAATCTTGGCATACTGTTCTAGCAGCTTTGTCTTGTCCTCCCCTGTGATTGTCTTACACTTGTCAAGCCATAATCCAGCGTTTGCACCAATGTGTAATTGAATCGCGTTATTCCAATCACTCCAAGTCATACCGGGAATTGTAGAGGCATCAGAAGCTTGACCGATGTAGATACAGCCTATGTTTTGGTGACTGGCTTGTTTAAGGGAGTAGGTTACCTTGTTGCGAAAGAAGTAATAGTCTTTTTTCTCTTGTTCTTGTGCAATCGTGCTATCAACTTCATCAAAGATGAAAAGTAAGAAAGGGTGATCGCCCGGTCTCTTGGTGCGTCTGTCTAGTTCATCACACAGTTCGCTCATGCCCGATACACTATCCTCATGACTTGTGCCTGCTTTGGGCATATCCCAGTAATCCTTTTTAGACCCATGTTGAGGGTCATACAGTCGGATTTCACCTTTACTCTGTCTAGCGTTCATGATTGCTAGAGCTAAGTTTTTAGCTGTGGGAGACTTGCCCCCAGTGCTACCCGCTGTAATGCGTACGCGCTCCCAGCGTCTAACGTAGGATTCAAATTTGCTTGCAGGTATCCAGATTTTGTTAATGTCTTCCTTGGAAGTTTCTTTCTTGACTGGCGGGCGCAAAGTTACTTTAAGGATAACCGTGCAATTTTGATAGTTAAACTCAAACTCTGGCAATGTACCCTTGTGGGAATTGGTAAAGGCTGCTAGCTGCTCTCTAGCGTTTTTAATGTACAACTCTTCTATTGTTAGTCCTGGGTTACTCCTAAAAGCGTAGGTCACTTCATAGCCTGTAGGTGTTTCAGTCCAGTTAATGCAATCAAGTCTGTACTTCCAATTTTTGTAGTAGAACATGCTGATATTGTTGCCAGCTTGAGCATAGTCACTAGACCCGTAAAACTGTAATGGCTTGGATAGTTCCTCTATTTTTTGGTTGTGTTGGGCTACCTTGATATGTTCCTGTTCTAGCTGAGCTACTAGATCACCTACCTGTTCTCGCATCTCTTGTAGGCTGTTATCACTATCATCAAGTCTGTATTTGAACTTGTGTAAGTCTTGCTGGTGTGCGTTTGTGGCTTCAATGTAAGCTGTCTTTACTTCCTTAGCTACACTTCGAGTTTTGTTGTAGTCTGCCAACATCTCTAGAGCGTTGTCTAACTCGCGTCGTTCCTCTACATTCAACGTGTTTCGATATTTGACTTTAATAGAGGTAATCTCAGTGCAAATCTGAGAGTATAGCTTTAAGCCATTAACCACTAATTCATCATGAGAGAGACTACCAATCTCGTTAAGTAGTTCACAGCTATAGTCATAACTGCTTTGTATGTAAACCTTGAATTTCTCTAATGGCTCCCTTAGCTTTTCATAAGGCTTTGTACCATCGGGGGCAGTTGCGAGAAACTTACTATCAATTGAGTTAATCAAGCTGTTATAGACATCATGGATTTTTTCGCTTGTAATCTCTATGAGTACTTGCCTAAACTCCCCTAAGCGCTCACTATATCTGCTATCTTCAGTGTTTAGTTTTGCGTCTAAAGCTTGTAGTTTGCGGTTGTAGTCAGCTTGAATCTTTAACACTTCATCTTTCAATAAAGTGAGTGCTGTGTCTTTGGTTTCAATCTCCTGTATCTTAGATTTAATTATCGTTTTATGTTCGTCAAGCTTATCAGAGAGTTTCTTGTAATCCTTATCAAGTTCCCTTTTAGCTTGTGTAAGACTGTTTATTTGGTTTATTAGTGGTTGTTTATCACTGGCTTGCTCTCCTTTCATAAAACCTATACAAATTTCATTGGTAAGCATAGCCGACATAGAAATAAGCATGAAATTTACGGCTATAGGTTTTTGGTTGTTATCAGATTTTAGATAGCTTGCAACACTCCCAGCTAGTAGGAGTGCTGCCCCATAGGTAATGAATCTACTTGCAGCACTCATTGTTTTACTCTCCTATTAGTTGTAATTTTGCTTCCATTAATTCGCGCTTACGTTCAATCTCACCTAGCGCTCCCTCGATTTCTAAACGTAGTCCGTCGTTTTTGGCTTGTTGTCTGTCAAACTTCAATTGCCACTCTTCTTCTATTCCAGCGGTTAAAGCAATTGTTCCATTAGTGGCTATTTCTTGCTGAGTTAATAGCTCTTGAGTCTGGACAAGTTTAGACTGTTCAATGTTGAAATTAGTAACCGCAATTTCGTGTTTAACAACTTTGGTTGCTACCTCAACTCCAGCGGTTTCAAGCGTAACAAAATCACCAATTAATCGACGTTGTTCTGTGGCAACTGCTAGAACTTTTCTACCCTGTTTAATCTTTTCTAGACGAACCTCTAGCGCGTTGTTTTGTCGCTGGATTTTCATCTTTCTCTGATTAGCTTCAGCAGCTGACAACTCTGGAGCATTGCTATCAGCTTGGTATGGGTCACTCCCCAGTAACCCGCTTAGCTCAATGTCTTTAATCCCATGTTTTTGAGCAATACCATTACCACGATTAAAGGCTTTTTCGTAGTCTTCAGAAGCTACCTGAGAAACCTCACGGTTATCACTGTTAAACCGCTGTTTTAAACGTGCTCTAGCCTTGTTATCTACCTGTGCTGGTGTAGATGTAGGTGTCTCACTGATAGGCTCTACAGTAGGCTTTTCAAATCTTTGAGAATTGGTAAGCTTACCCTTACCCGATTTACGATTTAAGTTTGCACCTGTTACAGTGCCTGTTTTCGCTTTTGGCATAAAATATCCGTAATAGGAATAGTTGCATGTACCTGATAGATGATTGTCTATCAGGTACTTTTTTCTTACAATCAAAAATTGAACAACCAGAAACTCTGTTTTTCATTCAATTTTTTCTCTGCTTTAGCTATAAAAGCCTTTTTAGCCGCTAGATGCTCATCACATAATTTAGAAAGTTCATAAGAGCATCTAGGCATTAACTGAGCAGCTTCTTCAAAAGTGATTTTCCCTTCACTATAAAGTCTGTAAATGTTGTCATAGTGAAACTGAAACTCATTGAGAACACCCTCTAAATATGCGTCGTACTTCATAAGTTTTTAACCGTTTCAATCGTGTAGTGTGGGGAGTTATGGGTATTACTTCCAACTATTAGAAAGGAAACCGAACAAGCAAAAGCAATACCCAACAACATTAGATAAATTGCAGAATTTGGTCGATAGCTGACTGAATATCTGTAGGGGTGATATCTCTCCCTTTTTGGGCTAAAAAATCGGCATTATTCACCTCCTTAAGTTGCTGAATAGTTTGATAAGTCTGTCCAGCTACTTTTTGAATCACTCTATCTATGCCTGTGGTTACTGTGTGACTCAAAATATCCTCGAAGTTGTCAACAATTTCTTCACCTGTGACCACTGCTAGAGCACTGGTGATTTTGTTTAGATCTAAAACTTGGCTGGATAGGTTGAGATTGACGTTTAACTGAATCTTGGTGCGGTCTGGGTTGGGCTGGTCAAGTTCATGATGATCACCTACTGCTAGATTGCTGGATTCCTCCTCTGTTGCTTCTGTGGAGTCTTGAAGGTTATCATTGATACTTGTTTCTGTGTGATTTACAGAATCGCTTGTAAGTGAATCTTCAGCGGTTACAGGTATCTCTACAGTAGATAGGTCTGTTACCGCTGTTTCTTCTGTCGGTTGTTCAATTTCCTCCTCAGTCACATCTGGTTGAGACTCAGCAGCAATTTTGGCTTGAAGCGCTTCGCCGATCATCTTGAAGTTATCCAGCGATATCTTCTTTACTGTCCCTGGATTTTTATAGACTCCAGCAAGCAGCTTACGGAAATCAGTTTCGCTCAATCCTAATTGGCTTGCAGCGTCACTTACAGCGATTGTTTTGGTAGTTGCAGACATGATTGTTACTCCTAAAGTGCTTTGAACTGGACGAATAAACGGATAATTAAATACCAACCTAGAAGGGTTAAAACTGTAGTTATGGTGTCGTTCATAACCCTCTAAAAGCCTCTAATCGGTTGATATTGATAGGCGTTGATACTTGCTCCCAACAACGCATACAAGTTTGAGATTTGGATAGTTTCAGCGTTTTAACTCTGTCTGAAAATCGCTTGAAGATATAGCGGTTGTTCTCAAATCCTGTGTAAGTCCACTCGCCGTTTTCGCCTGCTATCGAATATTTGGCAGATGTGGTGAGATTGTCAGTATTGAACATGGTAATTAATCCTGTGTTTTTGGTTCTATGGATTCAGCTAAAAATCGCTTGTAGGAGACAATAAAATCGTCACTATACTTGCGAATCATCCAATTCACAACGTCTGTATAAGTGCGGATACCAGTTTCACTCAATATCCGATCAACAATAGGCTGTACATTCGGATCGAAATAGACTCGCGTTTTGCTCATGGTTGTGTGTCGCCCTCCTGTGGCTAGTAGAAGCCTCTAACAAGGCTTTTGCTAACCAAGATGGTTAGTTGCACGTGGAAAAATCCCGTGACCTATTAAGTTGTCAAGGTTCGGATGACGATATTAAGAGCGGTGAATACTTTTAGGCGCTTTTAGCGCTTTTCGAGCTGCACAATGGCTTTGTGTTAGCCACTCCTTTAATATAGCTATGCGTTGCCGCGTTGTCAACAACGCAATACGATAATTTCCCAAAATTCAGTGCATATGCCAAAATAATAACAACGCAACAACTCAAGCAATATAAGTATGAATGGCTGGAAAACGTAATAATCCTAACTATAACCAGATGACTGCTTACGTACCTAAAGAGATATCTGTAAAATTTAAATCTATTCTGGCTCGACTAGAACTAGAGCAAAGTGAAGTAATTACAAATCTCATTGTTGATTGGATATCAGAACATGAAAATGAGGAGAAACAAAAATAACTTTATAAAGAAACTAAGGACATAGCCAATTGAGAAAGAAGACACTTAATGCACTGTTGCGAGTCTATGACCGACTTGAAGAAATAGTATTCGATTTAAGGAGAAATGCTAGAAACGCTGGTGTTTCAGTTCCTGACATTGATACAGGAACTGAAACACCAGCAAGCAGCTTAATAAACACTGGTAAGCTATAATTTAGTTACCAGTTATACAAAAACTTATCAGTGTAAATTATTTTTAGGTATAGTTTGCGTATGTTCAATGCTATGAGGTAAAGATTTATGCATTTTATGTTCTGAAACTTGCGTGATACTTACGATACCACCAGTTCCTATTAATAATGCTGCTGTAGGTATTAGTACTTTCTCAATCCACCATCTTCTATCTATAATGCTAGATATGGGATCGAGTATCGCACCTCGTTTTTTCAAGTTATTTTCTGCTGCTTCAGTGAGACCAGTACATCTGATAAAGCGAGCGTCTTGTACAACAGCCCCCATAAAGTCAGCACAACTTAATTGTGCGTCCTCAAAGTGGGTGTTACGTAAGTCACTTCCTCGAAATGTAGCATTAGTTAAATCTACACCATAGAATTGTGCGTGTTGTAAATTAGTCCCATTAAAATTAGCGTTCTTTAAAATACTACCGTTAAACTTAGGACAGTTAAATATGTTACCACTTAAATCTAGGTTACTGAAGTTGACATCACTCAAATTTTTGCCTGTATAAGGATAGTTTGTAATAGTCATATGTATTTCCTTTGTCAATGTGTTGGACAAAAAGAAAGACAACCTAGACTCATCAAAATAACAGAGCTAACAAGAATCAAATTAGCATTGCATGCTACTCTATAAATTGTCATTTAAACTAACAACTCGGCTCTGAAAAAAACATTTGATGAGACGGGTTGTCTTCTCTTTAATGAGACTATCACAGCCATCGTTGTCTTAAAATTTAAAGACTCTATGAAAGTGAAAAACTTGATTTTCATTTTGAAACATTGTGATACGTCGACACAAACTTGCTTGTAGCGAAGTGCTAAAGAGGCAAAGCGCTGCTATTGCGATTGCGGTTTTTGAGCGCACTGCCCTTTGAGCGCACTGCCCTTTGGGCAATCGCTGCTACGCGAGTTTTCCATGTTCCCATTGCCATTGGGAAATTAGCGATTGGGCTCTCTGGGTACTGGGCAAGGTTTACTTATAGGGAGAGCTAAAATCCTTATATAACAAGAGATACAGCTAGTTTTTGCTCAAGTTTTTCATAACCAGCGAGATAAAAACATTTTGAGTAAATGAATATTACTTCATTTGAGTAAATACTCATTACTTCTTAACTGGAGTCTCTAGATATTTTTCAAGTGCATCAATGACAATACTGGTAATGAATGCTTCGCCCTTTGCCTTCCTGTATTGCAGGCATCTTAACTTTGTTGTGCGATAGAGCAACAATGATCGCTCTTAGGAAATCGATGAAAAAGTGATAAAATTTATGCTCATCCGACCTATACTATCTCCGGATGACTCAGCCGCCACAAAAAAACCCACCCCCTCAGCCTGGTTCGTCACACTCTGGTCAGGTTCCTGCTAACCAATCTGTGCAAAGGCAGACGAAATTAGGCGCTCGCACAGAAAAGTTGTTAATGAACATCTGGGAGCCTATAGATGTATTAGGTCAAAGGTTCTTGGGGGATTATTGGCAAACTTTATACTTGACGGTTCGGGATGCGATCGCGCTTGCTCTTATCCTAAAAGTTCCAGGGTTGTTTGGTCATTTGGTTCTTGGAAAGAGTTTTTCTGATTTCACTATGTGTTTAAATGAAAAGCCTTGGGGCGCGTCACGCTATGCCTGCTTTATCATAGTATTATCTGAGTTTCTTCTTTGGATCGTAATTGCAGGTCGGATAATTGGTCGTTTCTTGGCAGACTTGAGTGAATTGATAAACAGAAAGAAGGGGGGAGGGCATGGCTCTAAGCAACCGTAGAAATATTAGTCTCTATGAGGAAGCGAAAGCTGAGCTAATCTCCTTAATTAAACAAACGGCTCTGGTAGGTGTCGGCTTCTTAGTCATGTTGCTGCTAACAGGAGGTTATCCACCTGCTTTTGTTATGGGTTTGAGCGTTTGTTTAGGTATTGTATTTGTTGCTTGGAGCGAGAAAAAGAGGATTAAAGATTCTAAAGAATCGTATATTCCCGTTGAAGATATACAAGAAGATAATGATAAATCTCGTTTAATCCAAGAAATCCTTACTGAAGTATCTATAGGACGAGATTTAAAAGATACCAACCTGAGCGGTGCCGACCTGAGCCGTGCCGACCTGATCTATGCCAAACTGAGCCGTGCCAACCTGAGCGGTGCCAACCTGAGCGGTGCCGACCTGAGCGGTGCCGACCTGATCTATGCCAACCTGAGCGGTGCCAACCTGAGCGGTGCCAACCTGAGCGGTGCCGACCTGAGAGGTGCCAACCTGAACTATGCCGACCTGAGGGGTGCCGACCTGAGGGGTGCCGACCTGATCGGTGCAGACCTGATCGGTGCCGACCTGAGCGGTGCCATAGTTGAAAAAGGCTTGTTCAGAAAAACTAGAGGGCTTACTGAGGATACTAAGCAGGATCTAAAACAACGAGGAGCAATATTCGAGGATTTTCTTTAGCAAAACTAATACCCTGACTTGATGGAAAGGATCTAAAACAGCGAGGAGCAATATTCGAGGATTCTCCGGGAGACAGGTCTGAGGTTTTTGCTGATCGCTGAAACCTCTCACACCATCTCAGAAATAACTTAGAAATCAACATATGCGCAAAAATTTCAACTTATGCGCAAACCTACAGCCTTGTGGGTTTGCGCATAAGTTGAAATTTCCGCAACGATAGAATGGGGCTTTCAGCTATGTGATTTTCACATAAGTTGAAATTTTTTTGCGCATAAGATGAAATTTTCCGACCATTATTGCGCATAAGGTGAAATTTTCCGCCTTGGTTTGCACATAAATTGAAAATTCCTCCAGGGGTTCACCAGCCAGTTAAAAATTGATCTTTCATCCACATCGGTAACTGAAATAACCTAGAAATCAACATTTTCTACGCAAAAATTTCATCTTATGTGCAAAAAATTTCAACTTATGCGCAACAAATTTCAGCTTATGTGCAAACCTACAAGCCTTGAAGGGCTTTTGTAATACGCCAAAAGACAGTGCAAGATACCAATTATCTCTTTGCACTCATTTTTCAATAAAATCACTCAAAACACCCTCTATATATTAGTTACATTAGTACTACAAGTTTTATTGACTTACTAACCATCGAGCACTATAATCTGAATTATCAGTTATATTTATCAATTATATATCAATGATAATTAAAATGTCATTGGAGTATTCAACATCCTAAAGCAAAAAAGGGATGCTAGTGGTACAACGCCTAAAAAAGTGACTGTATCCGATGAAGTTGAGAGAATTGTAAACGCAATTATGACTTACAATTCTCAACATACTTTAAACACTAATCGCGCTCGACCGCTCTAAGCGCTCCAGTCTCCTCAGCCCTCCAGTATTCCCCAAGCGCTCCCACGTTCCCAGCCTTACCAGACTCCTAGCCTCACTTTCGCCAGTGGGGTTGTGTTGTATATGGATAGAAGTAGATAACAAACCTGCTTGTAGCAAAGCGCTAAGGGGGCACAGCGCTGCTGTTGCGATTGCGCTTTTTGAGCGCACTGTCCTTTGAGCAATCACTGCTATGGGAGCTTTCCATGTTCCTATTGCCATTGGGGAATTAGCGATTGGGTTCTTTGGGTACTGGGCTAGGTTTACTTATAGGGAAAAGCTAAAAAATGAATGAAAGCGTCTGATTACCACGAATAATCTACTGTGCTTTAAGATCAACTTTCAAAGGCGCTTTCATTTTATTACTGGTAAGTGCCCAAGCAGTCAAATTAAGTATTTATGCTTAATCTCATTGCAGCAAATTCGCTCAAATGAAGTTTTCCAAAAATAACCGTAATAAGTACGGTTATTTTCAAGGTCGGCTATTAGGTAATTCACAAAAATTGCCACAACAGTTATACAACTGTTAAACGACAGTCGTGGAGACAATCAAAAGTTAACTATGCAACTTTTCTGAAACAGTCATTTGACAGATGTTCGACAGTTCTCTGTTAGTTCCAAAACTGTCAAATGACGGTCACGAAAAAAGTATACCTTGATACACTTTTGCGAAGAAAAAGTAGAAGAAAATCCTGTAATTGGATAGGATTTTGAGGGATTTTCAATTAGATGAATTGCGAATATACGCCCTTGTCTATTGTATACTCCTTATTTGTTTTGTGGAACTTCTATTTGTCTCTTACAATCAGTAGACCGAAAAGTTTTCCATAAACCTTACCAGTCCTTCAATCTAACTTGAAAGTGAGAGCACAAAGCACAGAGCACAGAGCTTTCTAGCAGGGAGTGGGGAAAATACCACTTTCATGAAAAAGCGGTGAAACTTGTTTCATTGGGACTACCTTTTTGATGAATGCTTAGTACACTAGCCCACAAAGGCTTATTGTCAACGTTATCTTTGGGTGGTTGGGTGGATAAGAGGATGTTTCACGTACATAAGCAGTCAAGATTTCCATAATTTGTCAGTAATCTTTATCACTTATATTTATCAATTTTATATCATTGATAACTAAAATATTATAAATGATATCTTGACGATTAATATCAACGATATTAATATCAATGATATGAGCTAACAAACAACCCGATGACCGAACCAAAAGCAACTTTCCCCACTCCACAAGAATTTTTTGACCGTGTAATCCAACTAGATGACCGTTTAGCAGTCAATAGAGCATGTAATGAATTGCTTGACTCAATGGCTGAAAACTACGCTGTCTCTACAATCTCTAAAAAACTCTCAAGTTACAAGCAACCTTTCTACACTTATCAGCACAGTAACCCTGATTTGAATGAAACGGTAGAAACAAAAGACGGACAAAACCAACAACATATCGCTGCCAGATTGTTAACTCTTTCAGATGAACAGTACAAAACACTAGGAGTAGACCGTCAACAAAGAGATAATGCACGTGCAGGCTTTGATAAAGAAGGCGAATTACGAGCCGTTGAAAAACCTCCAGTAGATATAGCTGAAACCGTCAAAAAATCCTTAGAGTTATTAACTTCAAATGACCCTCACTCTATAAGCAGTGGATTACTAAACCTTACAGGCTTAAGAGCTAACGAATTGAACATGCCTAAGAGAGAATACCCTGATTTAGGCATCGTAGAGCGTGACATGGTTGTTTTAGGCGAGTTTTTAATAGGGTTCAAAGGAATCAGCAAAAAGCATGATTCTGAAGATGTACAAGCCTATCACGCTCGTGTTACCCTAGCGCCCGCTGAATTGATAGTCAAAGCATACCAACGTTTCAAATCCAGCAAAGCAGTACAAGCAATTTCGCCGAACTATGAAGAATACCGCAAGGGCTTTCAAGATACCTTCAGCAATAGGTTTAATGAACTGTTTAGTAAACAGTTATCAACCATAGAAGCTTATAACGATAATGGAGAGTTATCCCAAGCTAACGGTACACCCCACAAGGCTAGAGCGTTTTACGCTTGTGCGCTACGAGCGATTTTAAAGGGTAAAAACTTTGGTGGTAGTGCCTCTAACAAATATATTCAACTGTGCCTAGCTCATGAGAACACAGGTGTAACTATTAAATACCTTGGCAGATACGACGAAAAAGAATTTATCAATCCTATAGAAATCAACATCCCTACAAGCATTAAGGAACTTGGAAAAATGACAGAAGCTACAATTGAGAAACTGACAGAAGAAAACACAAAAGCTAAAACAGAAAAAACTACTGAAACAGGTACTAAAACTACAAGAAAAAAGACTCCACAAACTAAAAAAACCACAGCAACAAAGAAACCTACTGCTAAAAACACTTTCGATGTAGATACGTTTGTTAATGCCCTAGACCCAGAATTACAAATCAAATTTGCAGAGTTACTAAATAGTGAGTCAAGCATTACTAATGCAGTTATAGGAGTGTTCAACATGCTAAAACAGAAAAGCGCTTCTAGCGGTACAACGTCTAAAAAAGTGACGGTATCAGATGAAGTTGAGAGAATTATAAACGGGATTATGACTTACAACTCCCAACAAACCTTAAGCAGTAATCGTGCTGTACCAACCTACGCTTTAATTAATAAAATAGCTGAAAAGTGGCTTAATAAATCTATCGCAAAAGTCACTGTAGATAATTATTTAAAAGCCAATTCTGAAAGTCTGCACAATACACTTGAAAAATTAGAAATACCGGGAGGTTTATATAACTCGCAGTGGAATGGTAAATATCATAGAAAAACTCTAGATGTTGTCATAGAATCAGTTATAACAATTCTCAATCAGGAGTAGAACACAATGGCAACTACTGGATGTGGTTGCAAGATTTGTAAGTCTAACTTAGGCGAGTATACCAACGAATTAATAAACGATGGTATATCGCCTAAAAAAGTCTTGGAAATTTTGGAATCTAAAGGGTTAAAAACGACTGAGAAGTTACTGAAAAAACACTTAGCTGCTTATGGGATCTACATCCCTGAAAAAATGAAAAGTGAAGACGGAAGTTATGAACCAATAACAGTAGATTTAAATAAAATAGATTTTTCAGAGTATGATTTCGACCCAAACAACATAGAATCCATTATTGGATATTTGCAAAAAATCAATTTAAAAATCTATTTGAATCAAGCACAAATAACTCTACAAGCTCAACAAGATGTGAAAGAGGGTAAATGTCCGGATATACCTAGAGAAATTATGCAGAATCTAGCAGTAGCTTTTCAAATTCTGGATAAGAGCACAGGATTAAGTATTCATGTTAATCAGTAGGAAGCTGTCAAAACAGTAGAAGCTATGGGATTATCAATAGAAAGTCACCCTATTCATATATCACCTAATCAAAATGTTGAAAATGTCATGAAATCTATAATCAAATGAGCAACTATATAGAATATCGTCAACAACAAGATAGTACAGATTTAGAAACCGTTTTAAAAGAATATAATTTAGAATTTATTGATAGTACTATCTCAGTATTTAGCAGTGATTTAATTCGTTGTAATGCAGTAGGAGAGCTAGAGAACTCTCAAGAATCAGGTGCAAAATATTATATGGGAATTGATAGCGCTAGTGTAGGTAAAGATTAGGATTTAAAGTATACGTTAAAAACTTACAAATTGTTTTTTTTAGCATATTTATTAATCGCAATAATGCAATATAAAAACCAAAGTATATTCAACACAGACATCAAAATTGTCGGTACAGTGCAACCGTCCGTGTTTGCAAAACCTATCAATAAAACTACAAGTATGCCCTGAAAAAAAATAGCTAAAAGGATATAAATTTTCATTGTCTTTATAGCAACCATCCTCTGGTTGTTATTTCTTAATTCGGGATTTTTTTGTTTTAAGACTGTTTTTTTTCTAGAAAAAGTAAAATCAGAATTTTGTTCATTGTTCTGCTTTCGATGACGAATTTCTAATATGGCTTCAATTGCTTCTTCATCTTTACCGCCAGATAACATCAAGACATGTCGCCATAAAAGGTCTGCTAATGCTGTATCGTTATGCATATACAAAGCTTGATAAGCATTATTTTTTAAAGTCTGAATATCATCAACCTTAGCATTCTTTTCTATGAGGATTAAATTACGTTTTGAGGGAGGATTAACAATTACACGAGGATTTTGTAAAGGTTTTCCATTTTCTTCGCCAATTTGCGGAACCCTTATTTTTATGTATTCATGTAATTGCCCAACAGTAGCATATCGACCCATCCCTTCTAAAAGGGCTTGAGTAAAAGCTCCTCCCTGTAACCTTTCTACCTCATAAGAAGACTGTCCTTCTAAACAGGAAAAAAACGTGATTATACCTTTTTCTCTTGCAGTTTCAATTGTTTGCTCTCCAATTCCTTTACCAGAACGCTTGCCTTCATTACGACAAGCATCTAAAATCATAATAATATTACCCGCTCCAGAATTTTTCAAGGATTCAGTAATTTCTTTAACTGTAACTCCTGTACCCTGAATATCATCCATACTGCCATCTAAAGGCATTATGTAGTCCAACCCTTCACAATATGTTCCATGCCCGCTGAAGAAAAACCATAAATTATCTTCAACTTCAAATCGATTTCCTTCACTTAATCGCTTTAATCCAGATTTAATATTAGAACGAATTGGACTAAACTGATTAATATTGTTACTAGAATTACTAACTAGAATTTTTATATTTGTTTCTTCAAACTGTAACTCATTAATAAAAAAATCATATAATTTTTGAGCATCTTGTTCCGCATAGTTAAGTTTTTCAATATGTATGTAGTTATTAATTCCTATCACAATAGCAAAATTTTTCATAACTTAAACAAAATTACTTAGATCTTTTGAACTTAAACTTAATAGACCCTTTATTTTGCCCACCTATTCCACCGGCTCCTATTAACTTTATTTCTCCTTTAGCACTAATTTCTATAGATAATTCTACTTCGTCTAGATATATTCCATCCTTTGAAATAGTTTGCTCCTCTACATTCTTAAATATCCTTACTAGAGTTCCAATAAACTCTTTCATTCTCGTTTCTAATGCATTAGTACTAACTGCAACAGTTAGTGGTAATCCTTTACTAACAGAAGTTTCTGTTCTTCCAAAATTATCTGCCCAGTTATCTCCTAAATTAATTCCTGTCTTTGCACCATCCACTCCTGATGTTTGAGAAACGTCATCAGTCACGATTAAAATAGTACCTAAAGATGTTTCAGTCATATAAAGTTCTATTGGAAATTTGACAACAACTATTTAAATAATTTAATTACATTTAAGTAAAAAGTTTATAAGAAAATAATGTTTATGAAAATTTTAAAACTTCTCATAAAGTCAGTTTTAAATAATTAGAAGCATTTAAACTACGGATTAAAAAACGTATAACCTGTCGTTTAGACTCTTGCTTTTCTAAACAATAAGTTTCTAGTATCTTATACTCACTTTCCGGCAATTCTACCGTAAGTCTTTTTATTGACTCTTTTAAAACTTTTCTTGGCATAGGATACGTGAGTTTCATGCACTAACAAACATATGCTCACATAACTAACTACTAAAAATCTATTAAAAAAATGAAAATATTTTCTACCACTCTCACGTTTCCACTCTTCCAGTTTCCCCACATCTCCCCTTCCCCATCTAAAATCGCCTAAAAAACGCCTGAAAAATGCACAAACAGTACAAAAGTATGTCGCGTAAAAAATAGACCCCTTCCTGGCGAAACTGGGAGGGGTATGTTATTGATGTACTGAGAAGGGTGTATAAAATAAATAGGAGTGTAGGGGCTTATTGAGAATTATTCTTGCGCGAAAATGCGCGAAAAAAATTGATTCGTCAGTTTTTCGCGCAAAATTAAAACGCTGAAAACCGCATGGTTGGAGGTTTTTTTTTTCAACTGGGCGCAAAAATCCCTATAGTTGGGGTTAGGGTAACACAGCGATTTTGCGCCCAGTTATCCGGCGAGCGTATCCGTATGCGCTCATGTGGCACTAGCTGCGGTAGCAGCGGGTAGTGGGGGCACTAGCTGCGGTAGCAGCGGGTAGTGGGGGCACTAGCTGCGGTAGCAGCGGGTAGTGGGGGCACTAGCTGCGGTAGCAGCGGTAGCAGCGGTAGCAGCGGTAGCAGTGGGGGCACTGGGCGCAGTGGGGTGGAGAGCAAGACAACCACTAAAGTCGTAGAGAGATTTACCTATAGGCGCAACGAAAGTGCTAGAGAAGTTATTTATTTGGTTGATGCCAGAGTTGAGACATTTTTCAGATGTTTATCTTTAGAGGAAATCCTAAGATAAAAACAGTTAAGGACAGGGCAAAACAAACAAACCTTCTGAAAAAGTTCAGTTTTAAATCTCTGTTTTACTTAACAACAAAATCAACATAAGTGAACAAATATAAGGAACTAATTATGTCTCAACAAATCAACACCGCTATCGAATTGTCCAACGAAGAATTAGACCTAGTAGCAGGCGGAGCTATCACAGACAGTGAAGCAGCTTCCTATAAACTAACAGATAATGCCTTTCTATCTGGATTTAGCGTAGGAGCAGGTGGCACTACTTCTTTCACCCAAGCTACTAACCTCAAAATCGCTTCGTTTGGTGCAAAACAAGTGACGATTAGCTAAGAATTTTTGTCCGCGCCCTACTCTTGAATAAGTCACTTCTATTGAAATTGAATCATTGCCACAGGTAGTTAAAATACTTGTGGCAATTTTTTGTGTCCCCCTATCAATGGCAAAATGCTGACAGTGGGTACACACCCTCAAACGCCAAAAGCGCTAAAAGCCTTACAGCGCTTGAAGTCTGTTTGTGGCGATCGCACAAATCACCCTTATAAGGTGAAGCCATGCGGTGCAGCTGCAGCGGTACCAGAGTAGGGCGCACTTGTCCGGAGTGGGGGCAGTGGGGAGTTAGATTTGTATTACGCGTAATAGTTGAAGTGCTGGAGTGGGGTGCAGAATTTCAATAAGTACGCGCGTGCAACTACAATAAATGGGGCACACTACCCCACTCCTCCCCACAATCTGTTTTAATAAGTACGCGCGTGTTACTGCGAAAACTTAGAGTGCTGGCGTTTTACAAATTGGAACACAGATTCATCGTCCTCACGTAAGGCTTTTATCAAGTCATTAGTGCCTCTGTCTCTATGGTTGGGTAAGTGCATGAGATCCTCAAGCTTGTGGTGTGCCAACAACTTTCGTAAGATATGCCACTCTGCTTTAAGCGC
>JAJPJF010000050.1 GCA_021324415.1 Nostocales cyanobacterium Centralia_MAG_434 | reverse complement strand
GGAGAAACGTTTCTCCTAGATTCTATTTGCTTATCTGAGTTAGGAGAAATGTGGTCAGCAGATTCTGTCTCCTGTTCTAAGTTAGGAGAAACGTTTCTCCTAGATTCATCAGATGAACTTTTTGACTGTTGCTCCCCTTTACTGTGAGCGTTCTTCATTCGGTACAGTAAGGATTTGACAGCTTCTAAATCGCACTCGAGATGGATTGCTAACAGATGCAAGATACCTTCAGTTTCTTCAATGGGGTTAAGGTCTTCTCGTTGCAGGTTTTCTATCAAAGCCAACTGAAAAGCTTGCTCATCTGATAGCTCACGTACAACCACAGGCACAACTTCAAGTTTGATTGCTTGTGCTGCCCGATAGCGTCGTTCCCCTGCTACTAATTCGTATTTCCCACCTGCTACTGGACGCACTAATAGAGGTTGGAGGATGCCATGTTGTTTGACTGACGAGACTAATTCTTGTAATGCTTGTGGATCAAAGTATCGTCTGGGTTGTTGTTGGGGCTGAACTATATCTTCGAGCTTGATAGTAGTGTCAGCAGCATCTGGCAAGCCTGCATCTGGCGAGGATAACCAAGAAGGAGATGGAGTTGTAATTTTCCCTCCAAAGGGGTTGTCAGTTTTCTTGCGTCTTATCACAGGGACTCCAAAGCCAAGGCTATTTCTTCAAGGATAGTAACTGCAGGATGTTTAGGGTCAAACACTGCCAAAGGAGAACGTTCTTCTGTCGCATCGACAAAAGCAGTAGCTCTGGGGATAGGTGGAAAAATACGACCCCAAGCAGAAAGTTGAGCTCCTATAGCTGCTAATGCTCGTTTATCCGCGGAGTTTTGCTGAGCATACCGAGTAGGAACAAACCCTGCTATTTGGATTTTGCGGTTGGCTTTATTTTTAACATGGCTAATAGTTTGTAAGAGTTCGTCAGTTCCTTCAAATGCTTTAAGATGGGTTTCGACGGGGACGATGATGTGTGTAGCTGCGACTAAGGAGATATAAGAAAGCAATCCTAAACTAGGGGGACAGTCTATAAGTATGAAGTCGTAGTCATCTAAAACGGTCTCAACAGCTGATTTGAGTTGTAAGTCGCGCATAGCAGTACTGACTAACTGCATTTCGGCTCCACTCAGGACTCGGTTTGCTGGAACCAAGTCCATACCATGAATGCCAGAATGAATCGGTAAGGGTTGCTCGTCGATAATGGCATCAGCAACGGTTTTTTTTAACTCAGATGGCACTAACCCCATGAATTTGGTCAAGGACGCTTGGGGATCTACGTCGATGAGGAGAACGCGATGTTCTCGTTTTGCTAGGTGGTATCCCAAGTTTTGAGTCAGTGTCGATTTGGCGACACCACCCGCTTGGTTAAACACGGCAATAATGCGGCATTGCTGATCAGAAGTTGACACTGGCTTCCCTTCCTAGAAGATAGCTTGACGTTTGGCCAACCAACTCGGTTTTAGTTTTCTGTTTACCTGGATCAGATGAAGAAGCTTAATTTTTAATAGAATTTGCAGCGGTACCTATGTGATTCTATCGTATGTAAATGATACTATGCTACTCCATCGTCTGAACCCAGATATTTCCATCTAGGCAAGAGTCTAACCCCACATCCTAGAATCTATAGCCAATCCAAATCCCCCTCTGTTCATTTCCACTCTACAAGTACATTGAGAGTGGAGACTTGTGCGATACCGTTAAATGCAGAATTGTTAAGCAAAGCTCCTTTAATATAGATATTTTTATACTTTAGAAAAAAGTGTAGAGTTAAGAATTTCTTGATCAAGGAGTCAAATAGTCAAACTCATCTGTTGATTTTAGATGCATTATGGATAAAAACTATACATTCAAATTCAATTCCTCCACAACACTCTTAGCGCTCAAAGCAGGTAAGTACGATCCAATGGACTTTTATCAGGCGCGTCTAGACCTGTTTAACCTATCCATAATGGCAGACTATGATCAACTCGTTTGCCTTCCGACTCTGACTGCTATTGACAAATACTGGTATCAAATTGAAACGGCTCGTAAGGTCCTCAGGCAACTTGGTGGACGCGCATTACTCGCAGATGAAGTGGGATTAGGCAAAACCATTGAAGCTGGACTAATCATAGCAGAGTATCTAGCACGAGGAATGGTGCGCTCGCTTTTGGTACTAACTCCCGCATCCTTGGTTTCTCAGTGGCAACAAGAGCTAAGTGATAAATTTAATATTAGTACTATTACGACAGACGATCGCGACCCACAACAACCCATCGACGAATTTTGGACAAATAATCCTCTGATCATTGCCTCACTCAACACAGCTAAATCTGCCAAGCACTACCCTCACGTCACCAGTCGTGCTTGGGACCTAGTCGTCGTGGATGAAGCACACCACTTGAAAAATCGCACTACCCTCAACTGGAAACTGGTCAATGCTCTCAATAAGCGATTTATCCTTATGCTCACTGCTACCCCAGTGCAAAACTCCCTAGTCGAACTGTTCAATCTCCTGACTCTCCTCAAACCAGGATTGCTACAAACCGAAGCCGCCTTTAAAAAGGAATATGTTGATTCTAGAAATGGACGAATCCCCAAAAATCCAGAAAAACTGCGCTCCCTGATGCGGGAAGTTATGGTGCGAAATACTCGCGCTCTTGTGGATGTTAAGCTACCCAAACGTTTTGCATCGACGATTACTGTTACCCCAACTTCTGCTGAACAGAAGCTTTACCAGGACTTAAACGAGTACCTGCGTTCTAAAGATGATCAACTAGATAAGTTATCGCGCACCAATCTACTGATGCGTGCTGGTTCTTCCCCTATTGCACTGGCTGACTCGCTCAAGCAATTGACCAAACGGTTACCCGATGAAGAACTTAAGTCTCTGGCAAGACGAGCGGCTCACATGAAGCAGGTGGAAAAAGCTAAGGCATTAGTAGAAATGTTAAGCAAATCTCGCCAGAAAACTCTAGTCTTCACCACCCACAAAGCGACCAGTGCCTATTTGGCGGAAACTTTACGTACAGCTGATATCCCATTTGCCGAATTTCAGGGTGGGATGTCCCTTAAAGAGAAAGATGCAGCGATCGCCGCATTTCGGGATAATGTTGGAGTACTTCTAGCATCAGAAACAGGAGGAGAGGGGCGTAATATCCAGTTTGCTAATGTGATTGTTAACTATGACCTGCCCTGGAACCCGATGAAAATAGAGCAGCGTATTGGGAGAATTCATCGCATTGGACAAACTCAGGATGTCTTCATCTTCAACTTCTGTCTAAAGGACAGTATCGAAGAATACATTTTGCGGATTCTCCACGACAAGATCAATATGTTCGAGCTAGTTGTCGGAGAGATTGAAACAATTTTGGGTAATGTGGATGATGAATTTGACTTTAGTGAAATCGTTATGGATATCTGGCTAAAGCATAACTGCAAGCCTGAACTAGATACAGCTTTTGAACAGTTGGCGGATAATTTATTACTAGCCAAAAACCAGTATCGGCAAACCCAAGAACTAGATGAGCAGATTTTTGGCGAAGATTTTGAAGCATGAGGCATTGGGGACTGAAGATTAGGAAGATTCTTGCCCAGTAGCCAATTTCTCTATTCGCTTTTAATAAAGAGTTTCCTTCTAGGGGAACCAATGTATTCGAGGTATTAGGTACTATGAAGAATCTTGCTTAGCCGCCTTATAACCAGTCCCTTTTGTTTTTTAATCTCCAGTCCCCCAGTGACCAATCCCAGATGATGTCCGATCCAATCCTTTCTACCCTGTCAAAACTAGTATCCCTACATGATGGAGTCGCCGAACCTGATGGTGATCATCTTTTGATGGTACTTCTGAGTGACAATATTGCTAAGCAGCTGCAACTGCCGGAAGAGGTAACATTAACGACTAAAGCTGATGTTCCTCATAGTGTTTTTGTCACCTATCACTCGGAATTATTAAGTCGTTTCTCACATATATTGGGCAATCGTGGTTCAGTCAGTGCACTTGGGATCAACTACGATGGCTACTTAAAAACCAGTGGATTTGACAAGCAAATCCTGCAAACCCTAAAGCCCCAAAACGGTTTAATTCATTTCCTAAATGCTGAACCACAAACAACACGTTACCTGTGGTGTCATGTAGCATATACTGCCGAAGCTGATGAAAAGAGGGTTGGCATGGTTTCATTCATCATTAATGAACTGACTCAAGTGACTCCTGTTGATATAGGTGATGCCCTTTTTTGGGATTCAGACCGTTTACCAGTAGAAAATCCAGAAGCTTTTTCCTCTACTTCGCTTCAAGAGATAGAGAGCTTAATTGAACGCACCTCTGCTCAATTGGTGGAATCTGACCTCTTAAATTGGCGAGCAAAACTGGCTCGGGCAAAGGCCAGAGATGAAGACCGACTGAAAACATACTACAACACTATTAGTGAAGAAATTCACTATCGGATTCAATCTCGCAACTTAGAATCAGAGAACAAACAAAGGGAACTAGCTCGTTTAGACGCAACGATTGCTGAGCTTGAACGAAAATTGGCTGACTTGGAACAGCGCTACTCTCTGGTCGTCGATGCTTCTTTATATAGTGTAATGGTGATTCACCTGCCCACGGTTCACATTAAGTGTGAATTAGTTCGTAAAAAAACCAAACGTACCATCACTGCTGTTTGGAATCCCTTCACTAAAGTGATTGAGCCGTTGCGCTGTGAGCTAAGCGGTGTACCTGTTTACGAGTTTTACCTAGGTGATAGTGATGCGAAAATTATCGCTCCTACTGCTTGGAACCAGAAATCCTGAAATCATGTCTTTCTGTAAATTTTAGTAGAGATGTCCCCTAATATGAATGATAAATAGCCAATCATGATTAACCAATGAGTGCAACAAAATTCAAAAAAGTAAAAGCAGAGAATCCTTTTGTTGGGATGTGGCACATCTATGAAATGGAGATGTGGGACGAAGATTACTTCAATATGGAAACACAAGCTTATGTGGAGATTAGACCAGATAATCAGGGGGATTTCCAGTTTGGGCTTGTTAGTGGCTATATTGATGGGGATTTAGAAGCAAGAGGAGTTAGTGAGCGTTTTGTTTTTACCTGGTCAGGCCAAGATGAAATGGATGAAGCCAGTGGCAACGGGTGGATACAATTGATCAGTGAAGATGAAGTAGACGGATTTATTAACTTTCACTTAGGTGATCATTCAATGTTCAAAGCCAAAAGGGCTGGTTAACGCCGGAGTGGTAGCAGGTAAGTTTGTCCTCATCTCTATACATCGTTCGGCATGGAAGCTGTTTGAGATAGGACAGTGCTCCAATTACATCTTGTTGATATGTTCAGACATCACCCGACTCTGTTGCCCGTTCCCTGCTCCTGAGTTCCCTCTGAACTTATAATTGGGTTACTCTAACTAAAGTTCGTGTTCAAACTTTCCTAAAAAGCGATGAGTGGAGCAGGTAAAACCAAATGTCAGTAAATTCAACTCAGATCAACAGCAAACAAATTCAGAAAGCAATCAAAAAGGGTGCAAAAAAGGCCATCACAGCAAGTGGTACGATTTCTTCTACTCGGAGTGGAGACAAAGAACTTAGCCATCTGGTAGGTAAACTTTCTCAACAATCCTTCAGTAGTTTAGAGGCAGCACAGTCATTCGGAGAGACTTTGGGACAGAGAATTATTGAACTTTCTCAAAAACTGAACCGCACCCATTTCGATCAGGGAGTGATTCGACAATTGAGTTTGAGTAAGGATATTCCCTCTGTTGCTAAGCTACCTCAACAAACGACTCAACCCGTGACAGATGCAGGCGAAACCCGACACTCCAATCAAGCTTTGAAATCAGCACAACTGCCACAAGTGGCTGAACAACCTCCTGTAGGAGAGACCCAAACCCAAGAAGATATCACTTCGGCAGATACTTCCGAACTTCCACAGATAGAATCAACCGAAGAAGTACACCAAGACGATGAAGTGGAAGCTGTTGAATCTCCAAGTGAGGTTGTTTCTGAACAACAGGTATAAATCTGCCAGGCGAACATGAGCATAAAATCACCTTTATTAAACCTCTAGCAAAAATGTTTTAGTGATACAATAAGAGTTTTTGCAAAAATCACACCCCACTTTGAAAAATTCTACTTATTGGAAGATGCAGATTTCTCGTAGAGATAAATTAAGTAACTCATAATTTTATCACCGGCGTTGCTGAATCATGGGATGATTTTGCTCAACTTGGAACGAATTTTCAATGGTTTCAACCGCCAATTCATCCCGCATTTATGCAACACCCCATCACCATATGACTTTTGCAAGAGGTCTATTGAATAAGCAAGAATTCGTGAGGTCACTCGCCATTCGGCAGCACATGAATTCTGTGCAACTGATGGATCTACCTCTTGAATAAACCCAACAGTGTATCGAGCAGATTCTTATTGTCTTTGTTCAATTTTGTTGCTTCTCGAGGAATGTACTGCTGAACAAAATTGAGATATCCTTGTCGTCCTCCTTTCTTTGTCCACAACTTGATTGAGGATTTAATCCGCTTGAGACAGGCGACGATCTCGGATGGGGTCTTACTCTCTATATTCAACTGAGCAGGATTCCCTTTTTCATCGGTTGCTGCTAATTGTTCTCGTCCCAACCGCCAATCACAAACCACTTTGAGCGCTGATGCCACTTCTGCTGAGTGACCTTTGGGCTGTCGGTAAGAGCTAGTTTTTCCTTGAGCTTCGGCGTTGTAGTACTTAATTAACCACTCTAACGCTGCTTCTACCTCAACATCAATCAGATCAGGATGTTCTCTATAATACATTACTATAGTGCTTTCAATGTTGTGCAGCACATCCTGATATTCTTGTTCAAAACTCATCGTCCTTAATCTTGAATTGTTTGTGTTTCCTCCTGATTTTATCTTTAACTATAACTAGTTGCGCTTGAATTGCTTGCTTGTAATTCCTTAGTCATAATGGAAAGGATTTATTAACTTTCACTTGGGAGAGCACTCAACATTCAAAGCCAAAAGGGCTGTCTAACGCCGAAGCGGTAGCAAGCACATTCCTCCTCATCTCTATACATCGTTTGGTGATGAAGGTAAGGCACTTACCAGTAATAAGGCGCTTTCATTTTATTTTTTGGATCTCCCTAAGTCCTGCGTTATTCTTACAAGGATGCTAAGGCATCACCGATGCAAGAAATGAGAACGCTTCATTTCCCCAAATCTGTTCTCCTCGTACACAAAAACTATGTCCCTCAGCGTGTGTCTTTCCAAATGCAGGAAAGATCAACAACTTGTGTGGTTTATGGGCTTTTTCGAGCTCTTGTGCCATTATTTTAGTGGGAGTCAAATCATAATCATTGTTGGCTTGAATCAAAAGAATCGGAACAATGGCATTGCGGACTGCTTGGATGAGACGTGAGCGTAGTTCAGGGTAGATAGACCAAGTCATCGCTGCCGGAGCAAAGGCAATGGTAGCCTGCAACCCAAGGTGCTTCTGCGTAGCAAGTACAGTTTGAATTCCACCGAAAGAGCAACCCGTCATCACGATTCGGTTTTTATTAACGTAGGGAAGCTGTTTGAGATAGGACAGCGCTGCAATCACATCCTGTTGATGTGTTTCCTGAAGCTTAACAAATTTTTTCCCTCTGGTAAATTCTGGTTCTCGACGAATTAAATCCACGATGTACTCACTCTGATCGCTGGAGCGACCTTGCCCACGACGATGCGGGAAAAAGACAACATAGCCCTTATTCACAAAAGGTTTTGCTATTATCTGCCCTAGACCGGGAAACTGTTCGCTGCCGTGATTAATCACAACGGCGGGAAAAGGACCATTACCTTCCGGCTTATGAATAAACCCGTGTAAGACCAGCTTGCCACTTAAGAATGTCACTTCTTCAGGCTTTTGGGCAAGTATGAACTCTTGTGCTCGCGTTGTCACTAAACTTCCGGCAAAGCCTAGAGTCAACCACAAAAGCAATCCGAGAATCTGAAGTTGCCGAATCAAAGGAATTTGAAAAAGTTTCATTGACGTGATTTTTTATTTTCTTAGCACAAGATGTGAGCGCCTAAGGGGCACGACTGCTCTCTGCCCAATGCCAAAGGCAATTGCCACTAGCAATATATGAAAGATGCACATTTCTCTTCACTTTTTCAAAACCTTACTATATTAACATTCTAAAATGTGCATCTTAAGAGTATCGCAAACGGAATTAATGAGTGCTTGTTTGGTAACAGAACTCCTGAGAATAATACAATTTCACTTCAGTGTATATGGTTTTTAGCTTTTGTCAGCATGCCAGAAAAGCTACTTTCTCGCTTCCGGGCTTTAGCTCTCTTCCCAAGGTTTTGAATTATGGTGTCATCAAATTTTCAAGAAAAAATTAGCACATTGTCTTACAGAAAGTGACTCCTATATAACCACATAAAATCATGACTAAAGTCATCTATTATACTGTACCCTAGACACATGAATTTTCTTGTCATCAATCCTAAGATAGGTTTGTTATACCCCTGACAGAGCGATAAAAATTTACACGAGTAGTTATGAAAAAAGCTTTGTTTTTATTGGCAGGAGTGGTTGCAGTGATGTTTGCTGTGGCTCCCCTAATTCCAGAATTTAACAATGCTGTCATTGCTGACCCAGTCCCTGCAATCGAAGGGCATGATGGTGGGATAATGGAAAAGCTAAATTTGACTGATGCTCAAAAGACGCAAATCAAACAAATAAGTGAGTCTAGCAAGCAGCAAATTGATGCGGTCTTCACAACAGAACAAAAGGCGCAACTACAACAAGCTAGACTTCAACATACTAGACCAACACTGAACCTGAGTGACGAGCAAAAAGCCCAACTTAAACAAATTTATTCCTCAACCCAAAGTCAGATGAATGCAGTGCTGACGCCCGAACAACACGAACAAATTCAGCAATTGCTTAACCAATGGAATCAAAGTCATCGTCAACACTCACCCTAGCTTTTGGGATGTCTTTTACAAAAAAGGGAATGAGGAATAGGGAACTTAAGAGCAGGGAATAGGAATAAAAAAGGAAAAGAAGAAGGCTGCCCTTTTTCTAGGAGCAAATTCGACAGAGATTGACAATAGCGAGACTATTCCTCTTTCCTCTTAAACCTGCGGTTTAACTTGGGTGAGGAAAGTCTCGCTATTGTTCCGCATTCCCCTACGCCCTACCATCAGTAGACCGAAAAGTTTTCCATAAACCTTACCAGTCCTTCATTCTGCCTTGAGAATGCAATCCGTCGAGATCAGCCCCTAATCTACCTTTCAAGCACCTCTGCTCTGAATGGACGCGCATAGCGATCGCGATCATAAGAAGCCTCACATCTGACCGCGAAGCGGGAGTGTGAGATGAATTTTTGGGTGATGACGAATTGACCTACAACCGATTCAATGCGCATTCCTTGACAGGGCAAGGGGTCGATAAGGAATCGCCATTTTCTATGTTTGGCATGTCTTCATAGAAGAGTCCCTCTTGAGCCTACACTTACTGCGAAGCAGAAGTGAGGAGATGTCACGTGTTTAATTGGCATGGCAGGACGCTGAAGTTAATCGAGAAGTATAGGGAGTGGCTGTCGGAACTTGAGATGTTAGGATGACAGCACCTTTGGAGTTCACGTACCAGCCCTGAGCTGGAAGTGGGAGTTGGGATGTGTTCGCTTCCCTGGTGGTGATCGCAGAATTAGGCAGGTGTTGGGCTTGGGTAGGGGAAGACTCAAAACTGAGCAACGCTTCATTGCTCAGTGGCTCATTTGGGCGCGGTGGCAACCCACCACGCCCAGTGATGGTAAACTCACTCTTATGTTGTGCTCTGTCTGCTGGACAAATCTGTGCCACGATTTCTTCTGGTTTGATAATTTCTTGCGGCAAATTGACTGAAGGTTGTTTGTTTTCTGTTTCTGGTGTGTTGACACTGACCACACCATTTAATCCGAGTTGGGAGCTTGCAGTGATCTGACATTGTGGGCAGGTAAATAATCCAGATGTATTGATTTGGATGTTTCCGCCCATGCCCTGAAAGGCATTGGCATTGATTTTGCTACCCTCTAGCAGGACCACATACTCAGCAGGGCTAAAGCCAGTGATCGTGATGTTACCTCCATTACCATTTCCACCTGCTTGTGCTGATATCTGGCTGGCGTGGCGCATTTGTAAAGTCTTCGTTCTGAGGAAAATGTTGCCACCTTCACCGGATTGAGTCGCTGCTGTAATACTACCTGCCTGGTCTAGCACAATAGAGCGTGTATTCACCCTCACGTTGCCTGCATTGCCTGAGCCTTGATTTCTGGCTGAGACTTGAGCACCCATACTCACTAGCAATTGACCAGTGTTGATGGTGACATCATTTGATGCTCCACTTGGTACAGCAGGCAGTCTAAATAGCTGGCGGGTAAATGCATTCTCGATATTAGCTCCAGAACTGACCAGACTGGGAATGGAGGTTCCAGAGATTGTACCTGTGACTTCCACAGATTGGGGCGCGTTGATCGTAATGCTTCCTGCTGAACCAGTTGCTGCTGTGGAGGAGTCTACTCTTCCCCCATCTTTGACTAGCAATCTTGGGGTATTGATTGTCAAGTTTCCACCATTTCCAGGACCAAGTGTTGACACACCCACAAGGCTTGAGGTTAACTGGGTTGGTTCTGCACCGATGACTTCCACGGAATCGGTTGCATTGACTGTTACATCTCCTCCAGCACCAGTTCCAAAAGTACCTGCACTCACTAGCCCTCCATTCACAACCGTAAGTTTTCCAGTAGAAATGCTCACATTTCCTGACATTCCAGAACCAACTGTTGAAGCACCAACAAAGCTGAGTGCGTTTGGATTGGCTGCCGAACCAATCACTTGAACCGATTCGGGGGCATTCACCGTCACATTACCGCCATTTGCATTTGTGAAAGTGGCAGTTGAGATACCTGCGCCACCCTGTACTACTAATTGCTGGGTTGAAATTGTAATGTCTCCTCCTTTAGTTGCTCCGAGAGTGAAAGGAGAAAAGAAAGAAAACTGCCCAGCTTTATACGTTCCTCCTAATTCCGATGTAATGCCACCTCCACCACTAAGAAAAACAGAGTTAGCCGTCACTTTCACGTTTCCTGAGGCTCCTGAGCCCTGATTACTAGCTGTAATTAAAGCGCCATCTGTGACCCTTAACTGACCTGTATTAATTGTCACATCTCCAGATGTTCCACTCGGTATAGCAGGCAGTCTCAATAACTGTTGTAGGCTAGGATCAACAATATTGGCAGAGGAGAGGATGAGACTAGGATTGACAGAGCCTGGTACTACGCCGCTCACTTCTACAGAATCCGTGGCGTTGACCGTAACCCTTCCCGCAGGACCACTAGCTAAAGTAGAAGCATCTACTCTGCCTCCATCACGAACAACCAAACGCTTGGTATTGACTGTCACGCTGCCCGCTTTCCCAGGGCCTCCAGTTCCAGAGGTGATTTGACTCGGTGTAAAGATCATTGGTTCTACTCCAATGAGTTCCACTAGTTCTGATGCGTTCACAACTACATTTCCGCCTGAGCCAGTTGCAGTTGTTATGGATGCAATGTTTCCTCCATCCTTCTGTGTTAACCGCTTAGTTGATACCGTGATGTTTCC
>JAJPJF010000365.1 GCA_021324415.1 Nostocales cyanobacterium Centralia_MAG_434 | reverse complement strand
CGCTTGTGTTGGTAAAGCCATAGCAACTTTGATTCCTGGACTCAATCCAACCCTTGCTATGATTTGTACCATGGCAGCTATCAACGCAGCAGTGACGCGTACACCTGTTAGTACTGCTTTACTGCTTTCAAAATTGACTAATTTTAGTCCTTTGACTCCCGTTTTGTTTGCCAGTGTGATCGGATTTTTTCTAGCTCCTAAAGTCCCCTTGATAAAATCCCAACTTAAGTTACAGCGCGAAACTATTTAATCTACTCTGTGGGAACTCTGAGTTCCCCATTCCCGACTACACCATTTGCCTCCTTAGAGAACCACCGCACAGCAATAGCTCCCCTAAATCTGACAAATTTGGCAACTAGGGAAGGGAGACAAGGGAAGGGGGGAATTTGTATCAAGAATTTCGTGACGTGGTATTACTAGTTACAAGGCGGACATGTTTTATTTGCCTAATACCACAGTCATTTGACTAGACGTTCGGGTCTAGTTCTTCAGGCAGAAAAGCAGAATATGTGATAAAATTGTATCAAAATATGACAAATATTCAACAAAAGTTTGGCATAATCTTGCTGTTTTTTCAGCTGTAAAGCTAAAACTAACGATTATTGGAGTTTTTTAGGTTATGACAACCTCTCAGGAGAGGATTATCCCAACTGATCTGCGGAACGAAATGTCCCGGTCTTATTTGGAATACGCCATGAGCGTAATTGTAGGTCGGGCACTACCAGATGCCAGGGATGGTCTGAAACCTGTGCATCGTCGCATTCTCTACGCTATGCATGAACTAGGGCTAATTCATGATCGGCCCTTTCGGAAATGCGCTCGTGTAGTAGGGGAAGTACTGGGTAAATATCATCCCCACGGTGACACAGCAGTGTACGATGCTTTGGTGCGAATGGCACAAGACTTTTCCATGAGACTACCCTTAATTGAAGGGCATGGAAACTTTGGCTCTGTGGATAACGACCCACCAGCCGCAATGCGATACACAGAATGTCGTTTGCAAGCCTTAACCAGCACTGCTCTATTACAGGATATTGAATCAGAGACTGTAGATTTCATAGATAACTTCGACGCTTCTGTACAGGAACCTACAGTTCTGCCATCACGTATACCGCAACTGCTGCTTAATGGGTCCTCTGGGATTGCGGTGGGTATGGCAACTAACATCCCTCCTCACAACTTAGGTGAACTGATTGATGGGTTGGTGGCATTGATTCACAATCCGGAAATCACTGATGTTCAGTTAATGCAGTATATCCATGGACCTGACTTTCCAACAGGGGGTCAGATTTTAGGTACGGCAGCGATTAAAGAAGCCTACACCACAGGACGTGGTTCTATCACCATGCGTGGTGTGGCAAATATTGAGACTATTGAACAGCGAGGACGCCCCGAAAGAGAAGCGATCATCATCACCGAATTGCCTTACCAAACCAACAAAGCGGCGCTGATTGAAAAAATCGCTGAAATGGTGAACGAAAAGCGCATTGAGGGAATTGCAGATATCCGAGATGAAAGCGATCGCGATGGGATGCGGATTGTCATTGAACTCAAGCGCGATGCCTATCCTCGTGTGGTGCTGAATAATCTCTATAAACAAACACCACTGCAAGCAAACTTTGGGGCAAATATGCTAGCGCTGGTCAACGGCGAACCCCAAACACTCACACTCAAGCAATTCTTAAATGTTTTCCTAGACTTCCGCATTGAATGCATCACCAGACGCACTCGTTATGAATTGCGGAAAGCTGAGGAACGGGATCATATCCTACAAGGTTTGTTGGTTGCCCTGTTGCACCTTGATGCAATTATTAACTTGATCCGTCAGGCACCTGATGCACCCACAGCAAAAGGAGAACTCATCACGACATACGGACTTTCAGAAGCGCAAGCAGACGCAATTTTGCAAATGCAATTGCGAAGATTGACAGCACTGGAAGCCGATAAAATTCGCCAAGAACACGAGAATTTACAAACACAAATCAGCGACTTGCAGGATATTTTGGCACGACGGGAACGTGTGCTAGAAATTATTGAAACCGAAGTCCAGCAACTGAAACAGACTCACGCCACCCCACGTCGTACAGTCATTTCACACCTAGAAGGCGAAATTGATGATCAAGACCTAATTGCTAACGAAAAAGCAATTATTCTGCTCACTGAGCAAGGTTACATCAAACGCATGCCAGTCAACACCTTTGAAGCGCAAAGCCGTGCGACTCGAGGCAAAGCAGCAGCAAAGGTAAAAGATGATGATACCGTTGAGCATTTCTTAACTTGCTGTGACCATGACAGTGTTTTATTCTTTAGCGATCGCGGTGTTGTTTACTGCCTGAAAGCGTATCAAATCCCTGTTGGTTCTCGTACCAGTCGTGGGACACCAATTGTGCAAATGCTGCCTATTCCCAAAGAAGAAAAAATCACTTCCCTTGTACCCGTTACTGAATTTAGTAGTGACGAATATTTAGTTATGCTCACTAAAGGCGGTAACATCAAGAAGACGGAATTGTCTGCATTTAGCCACATACGTGCCAATGGCTTGATTGCAATTTCTCTAGAAGAAGGAGATCAACTCCGCTGGGTACGACGCGCTAGAGTCGAAGACAGCGTCATTGTTGGCTCTCGTCAAGGCATGGCAATTCATTTTAGATGCGATCACGAACAGTTGCGTCCTTTAGGACGTGCAACCCGTGGGGTGAAATCCATGAAACTCCGTAGCAAAGATGAATTGGTAGGAATGGATATTCTCCCAGCAGCAATTCTCGCCACATTAAACACAGACACAGAAGCCGAAGTTGAAGACGTCGAAGTTATTGAAGAAGTCGAAAACGAAGAGTCACAAGAAGCACCCAATAACGGTAGCACTGGTCCTTGGGTGTTGGTCATCACAACGGGGGGATATGGCAAACGTGTACCAGTCGCCCAATTCCGTTTGCAAAAACGTGCAGGTCAGGGTTTAATGGCAACCAAGTTTAAAAACCGACAAACCAACGACCAACTGGCAACTTTACACATTGTCAATAGTGATGAAGAAATTATGATGGTCACTAATCGCGGTATCATCATCCGTCAAGCTGTCAATGCCATTTCCATACAATCACGATCAGCAACTGGAGTGCGAGTACAACGTCTAGACGAAGATGACGCAATTACCGGAGTTGCAATCATTCCACCTGATAGTGGTGATGTGGCAGAGGAAGAATAGGTTAAGAGTTAAGAGTTAGGAGTAGCCAGTGCGCTCTTGCGGGTTTCCCGACTTGTAGCAACTGGCGTTTAGGAGTTATGAATGATGGGTTTAAAGATGTTTTTCCAACTCAAAACTCAAACCTCAAAACTTATAACTGCTTTCGCTAGTGGCATTTTGATGGGGTTAACTGTCGCACCAGTGGGAGCATGGTTTTTAGCATGGATTGCCCTAGCTCCCCTCTGGGTATTAGTCGTCAATTATCCATACAAAAAAAGTTTCTCTCTTCCTTTTCCCCTCCTCTTGTCCTTAGCATGGGGTATTGGTTATCACGGTCTTGCTCTATTTTGGATTACCGGGATTCATCCTCTGACTTGGATGGGTGTTCCTTGGCTAGCCAGTCTGGCGATCGCGATATTTTGCTTGGCATTCATTACCCTTTGGGGAGTTGCATTGGTTGCTACTTGGGCAATGGTGATGAGAGGACTCAAAGTCTCCAAACCGTATATTCGGGTTTTGATTGGTACAGCAGTTTGGTGTGGCTTGGAATTACTTTGGAGCCAGGGACCTCTGGATTGGAGTTACATAGCATACACACAAAGCCCACACAATTTAGTCATTCTACACCTAGGCCAGATCTCTGGACCAAGTGCGATCTCATCTGCAATTGTTGCAGTCAATGGCTTAATAGCAGAAGCTTGGATAAATCGCCCAGACGCCAAGAGTGCAGAGAATTTCTGGGCTTCCTTGGCATCGTGGCGGGTTGCTTATTTAAAAGCCGCCACTGCACTCTTCATAACCTGCCATCTTATTGGTTTTGGATTGTACAGCCGTCCTCTTGCACAACCACCAGAAGCAGCTTTAAAAGTAGGGATTATTCAAGGTAATATCCCCAATCAGATCAAGCTTTATCCCGAAGGTTTTCGTCGAGCAATCCAAGGCTACACCACTGGATACCTAACCTTAACAAATCAAGGTGTGAATGCAGTGTTAACTCCAGAAGGAGCCTTGCCATTTTCTCAGTATGAGATTATGCGTAGCTCTTTAGTAACAGCGGTGAAAGAAAAAGGTGTAGTTGCTTGGATTGGAGGTTTCGATAAAGAGGGACGCCATTATACAAATAGCTTATTTACCTTTACTGGAGATGGCAAGATTTTTAGCCGCTATGGCAAAGTCAAAATGGTACCGATTGGGGAGTACATTCCCTTTGAGGAAATTCTGGGTGGTATCGTGAAGCGGCTATCACCTTTAGATGAACACCAAGTTCCAGGTTCGCCGAACCAAGTGTTCGAGACACCTTTTGGTCCTGCCATTGTCGGCATTTGTTATGAATCTACGTTTTCCGAACATTTTCGCCGTCAAGCAGCCGCAGGTGGACAATTTATCCTGAGTCCTTCCAATGACGCCCACTATAGTGCAGTTATGCCAGCCCAACACCATGCACAGGATATTATGCGGGCAATTGAAAATGATCGATGGGCAGTAAGGGCGACAAATACGGGGTATTCAGCTTTTGTAAATCCACATGGAAGAACTTTGTGGATTTCTGGATATAATACCTACGAAGTGCATGCAGAAACCATCTATCGACGCCAAACTAAAACTTTATATATGCGTTGGGGTGATTGGTTAACACCGTTGTTGTTATTATTAGGTGCCTCGGCATGGTGTCGAAGTCTATTTTCGCCGATGGATGACAAGATCTAATTTCGACAATAGAATTAAGGGGTGAGAACAACCATTTGACAGATCTTATACTATCTATCTGGTTTTGTGCCTGATTCATCAGTTTCATGTGAAAATTCATACTTTTGTAGAACTTGATGAATCTGACAAGTCATTCGGTTTATTCGCTGCTTCACCGTCTCAAAGTCAATCGTTGCCCACACACTCACACAATCAGGTTTTTTCGACTTAGCATGCACAGTCTACCTCCTAAGTCAAGTTATCTTAATATATCTCTATTATTTAGCAGTCTTAGTGTTTCAGCTACCTTCCTAAGATATATAAATGTAGCTGACTGTAATGTCAACTAAGATACAAGTGTCTCCCCTGTCTCCCCCATATCCATGAATTGTGAATTTTTTCAGCTACTATGGCTACATTGCCCTGTAATAGAGTTAATATCGAAATCTAATCTAGAATTCTCGACAAAACAAATCTTTTCAAGTTTAGAAGAGAGTTTTTGAGAAAATCCTATTTCGGGAAGTCTATGGGACGCTGAAAGTTTTCTGCTCAAAGAATGCTGTGTGGAATTTCTTTTCGTGCGTTGTTTGATACACCCTACCTAAAGAAGTGTATTTGTTAGCAACCATTAGCAAAAAGTATCGGAGTGACTGTGTTGAAAAAACTGATTACTGCAATGACGACTGGGTTAGCCTTAGCCTTCGCTTATTCTAATTCTGCTAATGCAGACATTGCTACTGTCTTTGCACCTCCATCAAATATTAGAGCAACCCCTGATGGAAAAATTATTTGTTCTGTGAAAACTGTTAAGCCAATTAGTGTTTATGACTACAGTAATGGATGGTACAAAACGGATGTATGCGGTAGAACCGGGTACATCCATAAAAGCCAACTCCACTTTGAACAGGCAGAAAAAAAGACACCCTCTGGTACTTCCTCAGCTGGTGCAGCTGTTGTCTTCGATCCACCCTCAAATGTTAGAGCAACTCCTAATGGAGAAATTCTCTGCTCTATCAGAACAGTGAAAACGATCAATGTATATGGCTCTAAAAATGGATGGTATGAAACAGATGCCTGTGGCAAAACTGGTTATATCAATAAAAGTCAACTCCACTTTTAACCTAGGTTTCCCTTCGCGCTATTCCCACCTGTTAAATTCAGGTCTTTGATTGAGATTCCGCGCGTGTAGAGACGTTGTATATTGCGTCTCTACAGTATTTGTGATGAAACCATGACAAAATTATTGAAGGAAAATCCGGAATGCGATCTTCTGCCTTTGTATCTTTATATAACTAATTAACTTAAAAATAACTATACCTAAATCATGCCACACTGCGGAAAAGCGGTGTGGCTTTATATTTAGAAATTAATTATTCATATTCAACTTTTTGTCTCAGCTAGATTTAGCTTGGAACTGCATTTCTCATAGTTGAACATCCCTTATATTTATCCAAAGTAATTATTGAGTGAGTCTCTGGAAAGCATAGGTAGATTAAAGTAAATGATCAGTTTGTATACTTTTCTAAGAGACATGTAACAAGATGTAAAACCTGAGTGATCCCTTTAAGAAATATTGCGACCTTTGAATACATTTGTTAACTTGTGGATGAAACCAAATCAATGAACATTTGTACTTAGAGGAGGTTCAACGATGTCAGGTTCAATGATCACAGTTGTTGCAGTGTTACTCCTTGGCTGGGTTCTAGCTTCTACTATCGGTACCTGGGCTTATTTTGCCAGTGAATCCAACAAAAAGGAAAAATAATCAAGCCTGTTCAGTGCCTAAAAAATATATACCAAATAGGCATGAAAGTTACAAAAGTGCTGAAGTTTTTTCTTTAAAAGTGATACCCTTCATTGGGTTGAACTTTGCATAATAACTTCGATGCTTAGTAGGGATGAGTTCTTAATTGACTAGTCTCCCTTGCTTTTGCAGTACATTGGAGGTTAGGGTAGTTTCTCTAATCTCCTTCTCAGCCTGAGAATTGGCATAGTCATTATTACGAATTGTATATTGCCAATAATTCTTGGCATTAAAAAAGCGATCGCGCACTTGCAGATCGCTCTTTTTAACTCATAGCACACCATATTGTGAGCCATGAAACTAAGATGTCCCTGATGTCTGGTCTTTTTACGGAGATTTTTCTCTCCATAAATATTATACAGCAGTTAAGCACGCATTTTTTCTTTCTAAAGAGTTTGTACCTGTTTTTGCTGTTGGTAAAGCTCCTTAAACTGTCTTTGCTGTTGTTTGTGATCCACAATTGGCTGAGGATAACCAAGAGCATCACGCTCTAAGGGGGCAATATTCCCAGTTAATAAATCTTCCGTATCTACGGAACGCAATTCCGGAACCCATTGCCGGATATACTCACCCTCTGGATCAAACTTTTGAGCTTGGCTGGCTGGATTAAAAATACGTACAGGTTTAGGGTCCATACCACTAGAAGCACTCCACTGCCAGCCACCATTGTTAGCAGATAAGTCACCATCTATTAGCTTCTGCATAAAGTATTTTTCACCCAATTGAGGATTCATCAGCAAGTCTTTAGTCAAAAAATTTGCAACAATCATCCGACAACGGTTATGCATCCAGCCAAGTTCATTCATTTGGCGCATTGCTGCATCCACGATAGGATAACCAGTTCTACCCTCACACCATGCTTGAAATTGCTCTTCGTTCGTTTTCCAAGGGAAGCTTTTAAAAGTTTCGCGAAAAGCACCTGTTGCTAACTCTGGAAAGTTATACATTGCGTGTTGGTAAAACTCTCGCCATGCCAGTTCCTGTTGCCATGCACGGATGCTTGCTGCTGTCTCGTCACTACGACTGTTTTCCTGTGCCTCTACGGTGGCTTGCCAGACAGTACGAATGCTAATTAAGCCAAATTTCAAAGCAGCACTTAGTTGAGATGTCCCGTTCACGCCTGGAAAATTACGCTGTTCTTGGTATTCATGGATGCGGCAATCGCAAAATTCTTCTAACCGTTCTTGTGCGGCTGCTTGTGTTGGTTCAATCACGAATTCCCCATCCCAGTGAAAGCCTAAATCTTTTGCTGTAGGCAATTCAACAGATCCTGCTTGCCTTGCAACTTCCTTTTGCGCATCCGTCAAGCCTGTCATTTGTTGTAAAGATGCGATATCTTCCTTCTCTACTGGCTTGGGTTTAGGTTTACTACTCCAGTTCTTCCAGAAAGGTGTGTAAACAGTGTAAGGAGCATTTGAACCAGTGCGGATATCTGCAGGTGCGTGGAGAAGCTGATCCCAGTTTTGCTCAAGAAACTGAATGCCTTTTTCTTTGAGAGCATTAATGACAGCGTGATCGCGCTCCTGAGAATATGGTTCTACATCCCAATTCCAAAATACAGCCTTAGCATCTAGTGCTGCTGCTAGTGCTGGAATTGCCTGGGTCGGATGATTGTGAAGTATTAATAACTGGCTGCCTGCTTGAGTGTATTGCTCTTTTAAGGATTGTAAACATCCAATCATGTACTTCACTCGTACTGGAGCAACATCTTCCCTTTGGAGAATACCCAGATCAAGGCAGAAGACGCCCACAACCCTTGTACTCTGCCGCCGTGCAGCAACAAGTCCTGTGTTGTCGGAAATACGTAAATCGCGACGATGCCAGAATAAGATTAAGTCAGACATTCCATCCTTAATAATAGTTCACTTGTACTAAAGTAGAGTTTATTCATTCTTCATACACCATTCTTTAGAAATATGTATAATTTTAAACTAATTTAATGTTATCTAAAGTACTATAAATCTATAAGTTTATCGTATATTAAGTCAGTGCTATTCAACCCACATATTAGGAGGTCATTACAAATGCGCATTGCTGGTGATATCACCGAATTAATTGGTCGGACACCTCTAGTCCAACTGAATCGCATTCCTCAGTCAGAAGACTGTGTAGCTGAGATTTTGATCAAACTGGAGGGGCTGAATCCATCTGCTTCGGTGAAAGACCGGATTAGCATCAGCATGATTCAGAAAGCAGAGGAAGCAGGATTTATTTATCCAGGTAAATCTATTTTAGTTGAACCTACTTCAGGCAATACAGGTGTTGCGCTGGCAATGGTAGCAGCAGCCAAGGGATATCGTTTAATATTGACCATGCCAGAGACTATGAGTATAGAGCGCCAGTTGATGCTCTTGGGCTATGGAGCAGAACTAGAACTCACGCCAGGAACTGAGGGCATGAGAGGGGCGATCACACGGGCACAAGAGATTGTTAGTGCAACCCCAAATGCTTATATGCTCCAGCAGTTCAGCAACTGTGCGAATCCCCGTATTCATCGGGAGACAACTGCTGCCGAGATTTGGGAAGATACTGACGGACAAGTTGATATTCTAGTCGCTGGTGTCGGCACTGGTGGCACAATCACAGGAGTGGCAGAAGCACTGAAGTCTCGTAAACCTGAATTCCAAGCGATCGCAGTAGAACCAGCCAACAGTGCTGTACTCAAAGGTGGTCAACCAGGAGAACATAAAATTCAAGGCATTGGTGCAGGGTTTATTCCCCCCGTATTACGGATGGAATTGATTGACGAGATCATTCAAGTGAGTGATGAGCAGGCAATTACCTACAGTCGTAGGCTAGCACGAGAAGAGGGGATTTTATCAGGAATTTCAACCGGTGCTGCTTTGTGGGCATCTATTCAAGTTGCCAAGCGCCCAGAGAATGCAGGACGTTTGATTGTTATGGTCCAGCCCAGTTATGGGGAGAGATACCTGAGTACACCGTTGTTTAAAAATCTAGAGATGGAGTTGACTAAAATAAATTAAAGAACAACAAAGTATCTGTTAGCTGTCATTATGGCACTGCTGGAAAGTACTGTCTCGGCAGTCAAATCTTAGGTGAGCTAAGGGTTCCTAGTAGTAGCAGTGACCATGGTAGTTTGATATCAGGAATGAGCCCAGGATACTTTCTCAGTACAGGCAATGCAGATGGCAAGAGAAAACGCAAAGAGCGTAACGATGCTGGACAATTTCCATCTTGATCCACTAGCCCATAGTCCTTAGCCAGTTCAGCAACTATGTGTACACGTCCTGTACGGCGGATTACATTTGGATCACCAGCAAGTCTAGCAATGACCCGTCCTGTTAATAAGGGAGTTTCCCAATTGTAGCGATCACTGAGCACAGAGGACTTGTTGTCACTGGCGCTATTTTCTTCAATTTCAGAGGCTAAACGCTCTATGTGTTCAGTACCAACAATACCCGGCCAAATTGAAATTGAAGCGACGTTATGTGGTTTCAGTTCCACAGCCATATCAGAGGAAAGGCGATCGCATGCAGCTTTGCCAGTGCCATATGCTACACCGAAAAGATAGGACATACTACCCCACGAGGAAATAGTGCAAATTAGCCCAGATTTTCGCTTTGTCATCATCCGAGCAGCAAAAACACTTGCTACGTAGTGGCTACGCAAACCAACATTATTACAAGCATCCCAAAGACTGGGTTCACAATCCCAAAAGGGCTTTCCATATGTATTTCTTAATGCTTGAACGCCTGAGTAAGCATTATTAACTAGTACATCAAGACGTCCATTCTGTTCATCTTGAATACGTTCAAAGAGCAAACGCACCTGTTCGTCGTTTGTGTGGTCTACTTGAACGGGAATACATACACCACCGATTTCTTCAATGGCGGCTTGGGTTTCAGTAAGACTACCTGATATATTATCACCAGAATCAGCTCTGTTAAGACTGCGACCCGTAATGTAAACAGTCGCACCTGCCTCACCAAGACTAATGGCAATTCCTTTACCAATGCCCCGAGTAGCTCCAGTGATTAATACTACTTTATCTTCTAAGTATACCATGTGCGAGTTCCTGCCTATTGATGTTAAGTTGCCAACTGATTTCTTTTGACCGGATTCTCGTTTGATTTTTTAACCTTTGAAACCAAACTTTGATCAGATTTGAGAACTCCCCTAAGTTCTGATTTAACTTCATGTTCTTCCCTTGGTGAGAATACAAAAGAAGTAGAAAAGATAAAGTATTACAGTTACTTCCAACAAAGAGCGACATATGAATAAAGTGATTAGCTTTATCGGTCTTGGTAATATGGGCTTGGCAATAGCAAACAATTTACTCGAGAGTGGATACTCTCTTCAAATCTACAATCGAACAGCGGAAAAAGCACAACCACTGGTTGACAAAGGGGCTAAATTGGCCGCTCATCCTGCGGATGCGGTAGAAGGCAGTAATCTTGTTATTACCATGCTGGCAAATGATCAGGCACTAGAAGCGGTTGTATTGGGTGAAAACGGTATTTTGGAAAAACTGAGTCCAGGTGCGATTCACTTGTCAATGAGTACAATCTTACCCACTACATCTCGTAACTTGGCTGCACATCATCAGCGCATAGGCACAAATTATTTGGCAGCACCAGTATTTGGGCGACCAGACGCAGCCGCTGCTAGAAAATTATGGATTTGTCTATCAGGAAATGAAGTGGCTAAATCCGAAGTGCAATCCGTGCTAAATGTTCTAGGACAGGGAGTTTTTGACTTTGGCGAAGATGTAGGAGCTGCAAATGTCGTCAAGCTCACAGGTAATTTCTTAATCATCTCAGCTATTGAAGCTATGGCAGAAGCCTTTACCCTAGCCCAAAAGAACGGAATTGAACGCACCAAAATTGCAGAATTGTTTGGTCAGACGTTGTTTGCTTGTCCTATCTACCAAAACTACGGTCGAATGATTGCCCACGAGGAATACGAGCCAGCTGGCTTCAAACTATCACTTGGACTAAAAGATGTCACATTGGTCTTACAGACAGCGTCGGATAGCTACATGCCCATGCCATTTGCCAGTATCTTGCATGAGCGTCTTATGGCGTCTGTTGCTCAAGGAAGAGGAGATATAGATTGGACAGGACTTGCTTTAGAGATTTCACAGCAAGCAGGGATAAAAGACAATTTTTAACTTGAGGTCAACACCGTATGCCTTCACACCCTGCATCAATACTACAAACTAGCGACTGAACCACCATCAACCCGATAATTTGAACCTGTAACAAAAGAAGCAGCTTCAGATGCCAGAAACACAGCGACAGCTGCAACCTCATCGATTTCACCCGCCCGACCTAACACAATATTCGGACGGTTTTCTTTGAGAAAATCTGCTTCGGCTTCTGACACTGTTAAGCCCTTCTCTTGAGCACGAGAAGTCATCATTTCTTTGACTAGGGGTGTGCGAATGAAGGCAGGTGAAACAACGTTAACTAAAATATTATCCTTGCCATATGCCTTAGACAAACTCTTAGTCAGGTTAATAATCGCTGCTTTGGTTGCATTGTAGTGTGGCATGAGCGGATCAGGCTGTACACCCGATTCTGAAGACATATTGATGATGCGTCCCCACTGTTGCTGCTGCATGTAGGGCAAAGCTGCACGAGTCACGCGCACAGTAGACATCAAATTTAAATCAATAACTGATTGCCAATCTTCATCAGAGAGAGCATCAAAGGGTAAAAAGCCACCTATACCGCCTGCGTTATTGACCAAGATGTGAATGGTTCCATATTGAGTCACTGTCTGCTCAACCAATCTCTTGACTTGATCTGGTTGCGTGACATCAGCGGCGATCGCATAAACACTGCCACCATCTGTCCGAATTTCTTGTGCCGCTTGCTCTAATTCATCTGTACCTCTAGCACTGATGACAACGTGTGTACCCTCAGCAGCTAGAGATTTGGCGATCGCCAATCCAATCCCTTTGCTTGCACCAGTGACTAGAGCAACTTTGTCTTTAAGTCCGAGTTCCATAACATCATTCCTAAGCTGTTATCCCTCTTATTATCAGCTTCAAAGTCAAGTTACAGATTCTACAAACGATCGCAATTTCAGTAACCGCTCACCAGCCGCTGCTAAGGTTTCTGGCTTTTTACTGAAACAGAACCGGATAAAATTTTGCCCTGCTTCTGGTTGAGAGAAAAAGCTGGAACCCGGAACTACAGCCACTCCAATTTCTTTGATCAGATACTCAGTAAATTCCACATCATTTTTGTAGCCGAATGTTGAGATATCAGCAAACACATAGTAAGCCCCCTGAGGAACAAAATAGGGAATTTTGACTTGTTCCAAGATTTGTAGGAAATTATCTCGCTTTTGTTGGTAAAGTTCAGCTAGTCCTTGATAATAGCTGACAGGTAGTTGCATGGCTACCACACCAGCACGTTGCAAAGGTGCAGGAGCACCAACCGTGAGAAAGTCATGAACTTTGCGAATAGCCCCAGTTAACTCCGGATTTGCTAAGATGTAGCCAACTCGCCATCCAGTCACACTATAGGTTTTTGAAAGACCGTTAATGGTAATGGTACACTCCTCCATACCAGGTAGGGTTGCGATCGCAACGTGTTCAATACCGTCATAGAGAATGTGTTCGTAGATTTCGTCAGTATAGGCTAGCACATCCCATTGTTGACAAAGTTCAGCAATTATCGTTAGCTCTTCACGGGTGAAGACTTTTCCCGTAGGGTTGTGGGGTGTATTGATGATGATGGCTTTTGTGTGCTCATTGAATGCTTGTCGTAATTCGGCTTCATCAAACGTCCACTTTGGTGGATGTAGCGATACATAACGAGGAGTTGCACCAGCTAAGACTGCATCGGGACCGTAGTTTTCGTAATACGGCTCAAACACAATCACTTCATCACCAGGATCAACAGTTGCAAGCATGACAGCCGCCATAGCTTCAGTAGAACCACAGGTGACGGTGATTTGTCGTTCCGGATCAATTTCTAAACCCAGATACCACCGGACTTTTTCAGCAAGAGCATGACGAAAGGTGCGATCGCCCCAAGTAATAGCATACTGATTGATATCTCCTTCAATTGCCTCACAGGCTGCCTGCTTCAATTCTGGTGGACAGGGAAAATCAGGAAACCCCTGCGCCAGATTGACAGCACCATATTGCAAGGCTAATCTTGTCATTTCTCGAATAACTGACTCTGTGAACTGACTAGCCTTCTGGGAAGTTTTCTGCTTGTTTACTTGAGTCACCCCTATGCCTCCGCTGTCATAAAAAACGGTAAGTCTGTTGATTTTACGTATATTATTGCCGAGAGTATAACAGATCCCCTACTCATTTTTTGATTCCTTGTTGTTTCATCGCACGCTTTACACCTTCATCTTCAAGAAATTCTTGGTAGAAGCGATAAATGTTGGGATACTCAGATAATGGCTTTGGTAAATAGTTGCCCCAACGAATCATAGCAAAAGCATAAGGGTCAACTATTGTGCGATGGCTTCCAACAACATAGTCTTTACCCTCTAAGTGTTTATCCAAATGAGTGAACACTTTATCAACAAGCTTGAAAGATGCTTGCTTAACTGCATCAAGAGCACTCTCACTGTCATCAGTTGTGTAGCGTTGAGGGCGAAAGAAGGGATAAAAGGCTGGATGTACATCTCCTGTGAAAAATGCCAACCAACGGTCAACTTCGAAAGCACCAAGACTTGTTCCATCATCTCCCAAATGAGCATCGGGATACTTATGTGCCAAGTATTTAAGAATGGCATCGGCTTGGTTCATCACACCACTGGAACCATCAATCATCGCTGGAACTTGTCCTAAAGGATTGATTTTTAGATAATCAGGACTGCTAGGCTGTACCTTTTCTAATTCATAAGGTTCTCCAATCCATTCGAGAACAATGTGAGGAGCTAACGCACAAGTCCCAGGAGCATAAAACAGTTTCATGATGTTACCTCATAAGAATCGCTGCATTTATGTTAAGTGATATAAATGCTTTTTTTAAGGCGATCGCGCTCAGAAGTGAACACTATCAATTAATTTTGTATTTCTGCTACGAATCTTGTTGATGAAATTTGCGAAAAAACTCTTTTCTCCTTTGAAGGAAATAGAGTAACTAAGTGGAAAAATTTTTATGCGTCACTGCTAGCGTAACAAAGTGACACATTTTGTAATGACATGCTTGTGTTTTAAACACAGCTTTATTATCCTCTTATAATTTTCATGACAATGGAAAGCCAAAACAATATTGTAGACAACGCTCCTAATTCTTCAATCAGCATACAGGGGCAAATATCTGAAGATATGAGTGACGGGAAACTTTGTGCAGAGGAGATTGCTATAACTCCCCGACCTTTACCTGACGAGTTGACTCCCTACTTAGACGATTTGCCTATTCCTTCCATCTATGATCTACGGGAGTCTGAACCAGTCGTTTATCAAAACGTTATCCTCAAACCCAGCCGTGTTCGTTTCTCCAAACAACTCGGTTTTACCAAGGCTTGGGCTTATAACGGTACTGTTCCAGGCCCCACATTCGTGGTCAATCAAGGACAGGTTGTGCATGTTAACTGGCACAATAACATTAGCAAAGACACTCCGCTACCGTATCGGGTTGCCGTCTGTCCCGACCCACAACCGAATGAGCCAATCCCACAAAATTCGCCAGGCTTAGACAAAACTGCCACGATCAACACTAAGGCTGCTGCCCTTCATGCTGCTACCGTTACCCACCTACACGGAGGTCGTACTGCAGCCGATAGTGATGGCTGGACTGAAAATGTGGCTCTATACAAACAATCCCAGCGAACCACTTATGAAAATAACCAGAGAAGCACAGCGCTTTGGTATCATGACCATGCGATGGGCGTTACCCGCTTCAACGTCTATGCTGGATTGTTTGGCTTCTGGATCATCCGTGATCAAGCCGAGGATACTCTCGTCAAAAACAAAGTCCTGCCTGGAGAGAAAGACGAGTTGCACTTGCTGATCCAGGATCGCAACTTCGATACCGATGAGACAGGACGATTGACCGGCGGCCTGTTGCACAAAACTGAAGATAGTACTGCTGAGATGTTCGGACCATACACCCTTGTTAACGGGGCGCTCTGGCCGCGCTGCTCAGTCGGTGCTCGCCCAATGCGTCTGCGTCTGCTCAACGGCTCTAATGCCCGCACTTACTGCTTACGATTGGTAGAGGTAATGGAGGTTGACGGCAAGATTAAGTATGGCGAAGACCTTACGCAGCAGGTGCCAATCTATCAAATTGGCACAGATGGGGGTCTCCTAGATTTTCCCGTCAAACTCCCAGACCTTGGTTTAGTCCTTGCACCTGCTGAGCGTGCAGACCTCGTCATCGATTTCACCGCGTTCTCAAACAAGAAATTAGCGTTTGTGAATACTGCCTTTGCACCTTACCACGGTACGACAGTGACATCGCCAGGTGATGAAACAGACTCGCAGAAAAATCCAATTGTCCCAGCTCCCGCAGGGACATCTCGTGATGACCATCGTCTACCATTCGTCCATGTCCTGCGCTTTGATGTTGGACCAAATGAGCAAGCGATACCATCTCCACTCAATGAGACAACGCCGCTTGACCCAAACTTTGTACGCTACGTCCATAATGCAGGTGACGCAAAAGGACGCAAGGAACTAGTTATCGACAAACACAATCACCGTTGGATTGCTCTGACTGAGTTTCCAACAGGCAACTTGCTGTTTCGAGAATTAGAAGAGGTGACGAGCGATGAGAACACAGCAAATGCAACAGGCTTGCCGCTAATTGCAATTGAAACGCCTATACCTAAAAGTCAACAAATCCCCAATGGTCCAACTACCCAGACAACTTGGTATCGTACAGTAGCAATGCACTTCCACGACACCGTTAATATCCAAGTTCCCTATGATACTTGGGAAGTCTGGAACATTCTCAACTTAACTGGTGATACTCACCCAATTCACCTGCATTTGGTAGAGTTCCAAGCACTACATCGGCAGGGATACAACAAAGATGGCTATGTGGATGGAGGCGGATATACTCTCCCTAAGAAACCCATCGCACTAACAGGTGAGCCTTTGTCTCCCGACTCTAACGAGCAGGGATTTAAAGATACAATCCGTGTGAATTCAAACGAGGCGCTATCCATCGCCGCCCGTTTTAACGGCTACTGTGGGCGCTATATGTACCACTGCCATATTCTAGAGCATGAAGACCACGATATGATGCGTCCGTTCGTCGTTGTTCCACCTGAAGTCTTGGACTTGATGGATGAGGGCATGGGTGGTATGGCAATGTGAGATTGAAAAACGAATTGTGACCTAGGGAAAGCTAGTTGACCTCTCCCTGGGCTAAAGCCACAGGGATTCTAGGCGGATGCGACGGGAAGGGCTAAAGCCACACCTCTTCGCTTTGCCGCTTTGGTATTCCAGATGAGTAATCTGGGTGGCACGGTCAAAAGTGCCCTACAAGCCTTGGCTAGGTTTAAGCCTAACTGTACTTCTACTTTCCTGAGAATATTGGCAGCGCCGTTGAGGTCAGCGTTGATGAATTTGCCGTTAAGTGTGCGATACATACCGCGATGAACACGCTTTCCTGATGGCTTCCACTGTGTGGGTTTTTCACCATAAGTTGGTAAGAAGTCATTGTCAAGAAACGATGCTTTACTCGTGTATGATTCCTCGGTTTCAACAAACCGGATACCGTAATATTCGCACAATTGTTCTATGCGACATTTGAGTTTAGCAGTGGGTATCTGGACGAATGTTTGTGTTGTCTTACCGAGTTTCGCCTCCTGTCGTTGTCCAGTATTCCAACCAAATACAATTGTCCCAATCTTGTTGTCTAGACAATGGTCAATCACGAGTTTTGCAGCTTTGTTAACTGCATCCCGCATTTGTCGATTGCGCTTTTCACTGATGTGGGCTAATTGCTCATCCCAATACCCTTGTGGTTTCCCTTCTTTTAATGTCGAAACTTGTTTGTTGTAGAACTGGTTGAGGCTTTTGACCTTCAACCCGTCCACAAGGAAACTCGTGCCGATATTGGACAGACAACTAAGCCAATTGTTGATGCCAGGGTCAATTGCTAAGGCATTTAGCGGATCAATATCGTAATGTGGTGCAAATGGTTGCTTGTAGACAAACTCTGCATAAAAGCACTGATTACGTGGCAGTATCCGCAATTCCTTGATGTCCTTAAATTCCAAATTGGACGGCATTGGTATGGTGAAGCTATCCAATCCAAACCAACGTTTAACCGTGTTGCCCAAAGGAACCCTGATACTGCCATCAACCAACTTTAAGGCTTGAGATGGGTAAGCAATTAATGCCAATCCTCCCTTTTTGCGGTATTTAGGCAATCGTGGTTTATCGGTTAACTCCCCACGCT
>JAJPJF010000301.1 GCA_021324415.1 Nostocales cyanobacterium Centralia_MAG_434 | reverse complement strand
TTGCGCGATTGCACTTCGCACAATGCCAAATAGGGCGATTGGGTACCCATAATAGCGCTTTCGCGATCGCCCTCGTCGGCGGGAAAAGAGATTATGACGACATCGGGGTGAAACAGACTCACAGTAAGGGTTAGGAGCTAATGACGATATTTGGCGCGATTCAAAACAAGTCAGCGATAAACGCTTCAAGATCACTACGTTTAACCCGCCAACTCCGACCAATAGTTTTTGCTTTTAGGGTTCCCTGTTGAATAGCGCTTAACAGAAATTGTTTAGACAACTGAGTAACTGTACATAAATATTTGTCTATAGATAACAATATATGTATACATTTGGTTATACACAAAACATAGAACTAGTCAGGGTGGTTTCATACAGAGAGAGAAAAAATACACAGATAAATTAATACAATAAAAAAAACAGTAAAATGTCAAAAAGCCTGAATAAAAGAGAAAGTATTATTCGTAAAATTAGTATAAAAAAGAACTAGTAAAAAAGAGAAAAAAAGAAAAAGTTGGTGGATCGCGATCAATATCCATCTGATGAAAACTGTGATCATGATCAAGATCGGGAAAAAGCGATTGCATGATTGCAGTGCGCTTGCGCAATCGCTATCTAGAAAATAGCGATTGCATGATTGCAGTGCGCTTACGCAATCGTTATACCGCGGATGGGGCTGTTGGATGAGGGAGTAACAACGAGGGTATGAGGTAGGTATGGTAAGCTTTTCAAGCTAATAAGGGCTTTGAAGATGAGAGTAAAATTCAGCGATTGCATGATTGCAGTGCGCTTGCGCAATCGCTATCTAGAAAATAGCGATATGTAATTGGGCAAGATTTGATGAACAGGGAGATCCTTAAAAATAAAAACAAGCGCCTTTGTTGGTTAATTCGTCAGCACAGACAGATATTTATTGTTATAAGGCTGGGATTTTATTTCCAGGCAAGTGCCATAGCAGTTTTAAAAGTGGTTAAAATCTCGTTAAATATCGCCAATGTGTTTGGAATGTGAGGTTGAGTGAAGTGCGCTCTGGTAAAGTCCAATTCCCATGAGCTGCTGTCTGTTTGTAAATTAACTAACAGCGATCGTACTCGTGTGCACTTACTCAATTGCAATCGCTAGGAAAATTTTTGGATGAAATTATGGGCGAGTAGCATGAAAATTTTGACTAAAGTTATGAGCGATTGCCTTTGGCACTGCCCTTTGGGCAATCGCATCGGTGATAGGTTAAAATAAAGCACATTTTGTCAATCCGTTAAAATACTCAAAAAACATTAAATGAAAGTGATAATCGTGCGTGTGGGAGGGGAAGGAGGCGAGCGTCGCTCGCCTCCTTCCCCTCTATTTGATTATCATTATCTTTAGGTTTTAAACAGCCGAAATATGAGACAAAAAAGTATTGTAACGAGAGAATAACTTTATCAAAAGTGAGTTTCATTATTATTGTAAATTCAGTAATCAAATACGGTAATGAAAAGCGTTTCTTGACTACTATGCCCAAAGCTGCAAAACGAAACTCCGACCACACGCAAAAACATCATACTCCTACCATAAATAATCAAGCGATTGCGTCGCATTTAGAAGAGTTACTAACTCCAGCTATCTTTGCTCAACAAAAATATTATAAACAGTTAGGCTTACGAGATAGAATTATCAATCTATCCTTCATGGTAGCAGCAGTATTAACTTTATTATGGCGACAAGTTCCGGGAGTTCAAGAATTAACGAGGCTTTTAGCAAGAGAAGATTACGGTGAAAATTCCTATCGCGGTTCTGGAAAACTGCAAGGTAAAGCTGCCATCATCACGGGTGGTGACTCTGGTATCGGGCGGGCAGTCGCCCTTGCCTTTGCCCGCGAAGGTGCTGACGTGCTGATTGCCTATCTAAGGGAGATCCAAAAAATAAAATGAGCCACCAATATACCACGAATAATCTACTGCGCCGACAGAACAACAACGTTCGGCTTTGCCGTGCCGAAGGCTCAGGTGGAACATTTTATTACTGGTAAGTGCCTAAATGAAAAGCTAGACGCTCAGGAAACCGTTCGCATTGTCGAGAAGGAAGGACACAGGTGTGTTGCGCTCGCGGGCGACATTCAGCAAAAAGCGCACTGTCAACAGATTGTTGAGCGTGCACGTAGTGAGTTCGACAAACTCGATATCCTTGTTAATAATTAGGGATTTCCCGATTCACACCTATAAAAGCGCCTGTATTTGGATCAAATTTTCTACTCCATCCCTGTTCTGCAAAATCCTCACATAGCTTTTCTACATCATCAAAGCCTGCAGCCAAGCCATCTTGCTGAACCAAAGGCATTTCTAGCTCAAGACCAATTTTTCTAACTAGTGCGTTCATTTATTTGTCACTCTCATATTTAATAAATGGCACTGAAATAAGACTAGAAAACCGAATATTTTACGCTTGAGGGGTTATAATATTTTGTTAGTAAACATTTTGTTGTTGTTACTTATCATATTCTTGCATAATGTTAAAATTTGGTCAAGAACTCAAGAACAAAAAGTTGATCGATTCTCTTGAAATAACATAGTGTATCCGAAAAAATACAGACATTTTATGGGAGATCCAAAAAATAAAATGTTCCACCTTATTACCACGAATAACCTACTGCGCCGATAGATCAACAACGTTCGGCTTTGCCGTGCCGAAGGCTCAGGTGGAACATTTTATTACTGGTAAGTGCCTATAATGTCACCAGTTTTCAAAAGTTTGTTGTATGTAGTCAAATAATGGGAGAAAATCCTGTGTATTCTCACCCTAAGAGAAGTCAAGATTTAACTATTGAACTACTCGCTACTCAAGGCTTAAAAATTGTTCCTCCTGTTCCGATTGAAGAAAATCCTCAAACAAAATTACCCTTAGTTCGTTTAACAGGTTCTGCCGAAGAGATAGGCGCAGAACATGGTACTAAACTTAGTAACCGTATTGAAAAAGCTTTTGAACTCTATAGAGCAAAACTTTTTACTCAGTGGACTGATGCGTCCCTTAAGGCAACTTCGTTAGCATTTTTTGAGCGTATTCAAGAATTTTCAGAGCAATATGCTATTGAACTAAAAGCGATCGCATCTCACGCAGGGAGACAGCTTTGGGAGGTAGCTATGCTCATGGCTCGTACTGAAATACTTCAGTCTAGTGTACCTAATGAATGCACTTCTATTTATTTTAAAGAGAGTGGTCTTCTAGGTCAAAATTGGGATTGGGTGCAGGAGTTTGAGAACCTAGCTGTGATCTTTGATGTGACACGACAGGATGGTTTCCGCTTTCTTGCCTTAGGAGAACCAGGTTTCGTCAAAATAGGTTTAAACTCATCCGGTGTGGGGGTTTGCCTCAACATTCTCAAGTGTCACGCACCTACAGGAGGAATTCCTGTGCATATATTACTGCGAAGAGTTTTAGATTCAACCTCTGTCAGTGAAGCATATCATGCAATTGCCACTGCTTCTAGGGCAACCATGAGTAACATTCTGATTGCTGATGATTTAAGTAGGTATGTCAATCTTGAACTGGCTGGGAAAGAATTATTTACTCTGAGTCCTCATGAAGTTGAAGTCAACAATGTTGTGGTTCACACAAATGGTTTTCTCACCTCTGAAATAGATAATATAGATTTACCCGAAGAAAGTGAAAGTTCAGCAGCACGAATTGTCCGAGCCAAGTCTTTAACTACAACTTATTCAGGAAGACATGAAGCAGATATGTTAAAAATTCTCCTTGATCAAGAAGGCAAATTACCAATATGTCGTCTTAGCGAGAGAAATATCTTCAATGACCTGAATTATGGAACTGTCTCCACAGTTGTGATGAATTTGAAGGAAAGAAAACTGATTTTCTCACAAGGCAATCCTCGGACAGAAAAATTTTCTGTTGTCTCAATTTGATAAGTAGTGTAGGGCTGGTCTAGCGTAACGCACCGTAAGCATAGGTAAAGGGGTTTTATAAAAAGTCAGCGAACTGCGAGATCTCATTTTCGGTTTCATTGGGATGTGCTTGTAATCTCTTGTCCTTGGATGTGTCAAACTTTGACTAATTTATCTGCATATCTTCTTCCTTGTTCAGCTTTACGAGTGATTTGTTGAAACTCTTTATCTAAAAATTCGTGGGACGTTCCCAATCAATTAATGCAGCTGTTTGTGGGAAGAAAAACTGCATGGCTTGCGGGAAATATACTTCTAGAATTTCTTTCCAAGGACTGTCTAAATCGGCTCTTTCGCGTTCAGAGGTCATTAATTAGTTTTACGCAATGATGTTTTCATTATAAGGTTTGCTGGCTATGAACAAGTGCAATATCTTAAGCAAAGCTGATGCTGATATGGGGTAAGCTTAGCAATGAGCGATCGCACCTAAGTCATCGCACTATGCAAGAACCGCTATAATAGTCGAATAGACGTGATAACATTCAATGTCATGGAAACAAAAAATTTTAAAGAAGAAGCACGACGATTAATTGACAAATTACCTGAAAATTCCACTTGGGATGATTTAATGTATGAAATCTACGTTAGACAGGCAGTTGAGTCAGGATTAAGTGATAGTCAAGCAGGAAGAGTGATTTCTGTTGAAGAAGTTAGGGCTAAGTTTGGATTACAAAAGTGAAAGTTTTTTGGACGAAAACATCTGTTAATCATTTATCTTCAATTTATAGTTATATTTCTCAGAACTCTTTCCAGTATGCACAAAGAGTTGTGGAGCGATTAACTCAACGTTCTAAACAAATTGCACGGTTTCCTCATATCGTGTCGTACAGTTCCAGAATTTAAAACCAAGCAAATTCGAGAAGTTATTGAAGGCTCTTACCGCATTATTTATTATATTAAACCTGACAAAATTGATATTATTGCTGTCCTTCATGGTTCCCAACAAATTAAAGATATAGAGGAAGAATAAAGGACTTTTTTGTGGGAAACGCATACAAGTGCAAGATCTCCAGTAAGCTTGACGCTGACACGTATATGGTAAACACAGCCAACAACAGAATCATGCGATCGCTCTTTTATGTATTTCTATAGATACAGCCATTATTACCTGATCTGGTTTGCTTCTAGCAAAAGGCGCTCGCTCTATTCTTCTCTCCCATCATCTATAACCAACGCCAACTCAGAAGTTAGCATAGTGCGAGCGCTTCGTGTCTCCTCAAACCCGACTGCAATACCTTCCCTGCGGAACGCTTCGCGAACGGTAAGCTTTGCTAATGCATAACCATAATAATTGTGGTCAAGGTAAAAATGTTGCAGTCATTAAGGTAGATGTCGGGTATCAAATTAAATTGGCTGTTGTGTAGTTTTGGTGAAAAAGGTGAACAGGGGAGAGCCATAAAAATAAATCAAGAGCCATCGCCTGCCAAGGGCTTTGCTGTCGATTAACAAATTAGATAGGCAAAGAGTGCAGTGAGGGTGAATTGCGTGAATCCGCCCTGATTGGACAGAGAGCTTACACCCACACACGCCAGACTAAAAGCCTCAAGAGTACAGAGCTTTGAGGGTTTGTTCTATACATGTAGTACTGCATTACATAACCCTTGCAAGGGTGTGGACATCTCTTTACACTGGACACTAGTTTATAGCGTTTCTCTGTGAGATGAGGTACACGTATGAGAACTGAAACGCTTATCTGTTAAGGGTTATAGTGTACCTCACGCAAGTAGGAACCACTATAATACTCTAATTAACTGAAACCCTTGTACAGTAGGAAATTTAAATGTAATACACACACTTTTAACAAAAAACAAAGAGCCATCTTCCGACAACAGACGGCTCTTAAGCACAGTTAACTATATTGAGTGAGAGAAAACCGCTTATTGAATGCTAATAAGCGGTTATTAAGTCTGATAAATGATTCTTAGAACTTCTTTAGCATCCAATTGTGAGGAAACTCTGAAGGTAGCTGTCGAGTATCAAATTAAATAGGCTAAGAGTGCAGTTAGGGTGAAAAAGGTAGAGGGGGAGTCACAAGAGGTGGGCAGAAAAATTGAGGAAGGGGATTTGACAGAGGCCTATTGCTGGGACTCTTAATTGGGGATTGGGGACTGGGATCTCCCCCAATAAAGAGTCTCCAATCCCCAGAGTGCCCATTCCCTCCCATGAGTTACAAGAGTTTTAGCTGATGTATAAAAGAGTTACATTAGTAGTTGCAACGCCTTAGCGAGTGGAGGTTAGGGTATTTTGCAGTTGTCCGTGTGGCACTGACAGGCGTAAATAAATTGAAGAGCCTTTGTGGTTGATTGTGGGCTTCTCAGTTGGGACAAAAAAATGGGTCCAGCCTTCATATG
>JAJPJF010000077.1 GCA_021324415.1 Nostocales cyanobacterium Centralia_MAG_434 | reverse complement strand
TATGGAATTGAGCCACGTCGCACTCATACTCAGATAGAGACAGTAGCTGCTTCCAAACAAGATGCAAAGCTATTAAAAATTTCGCCACATGCACCATTGCTGGTCACCAAGAGTCTGGTTCACGATCAAAACGACCAGTTGTTTGAGTACACAGTCAGTCATTTTCGAGGCGATCGCTTTTCTTTGCAAGTATCTTGTTAAAAAGCTTAAAAAATGAAATTAGGTATTGCAATGATTCCAAGCTTAGAGGCAATGAATGCTGTTATAGCTTTACAGAAAACATTATTGCCTTTCTACTCACTTAGTCCTTTGCTCGGAACTCAGCACAATCTTCCACACATTACCCTACTTCAGGGACGATTTAAGAATGATACTGATTGGGTAAGCTTGTTTTCTGATTTGCACAACTATTGTTGCCAACAAAAATACTTGTTAGAGTTTCAGACAACTGGATTGGAATATCAGCTGCCAGGTTGGCTTTTTTTGAAGTTAGAACCCAATATTTTGTTGTTTGATGCGCAACGATTTATTTTCGAACGCCTTAAAGATTCAATGTTTCTCATCCAAGAAGATTATTTGAAGGACACTTCTAGTTACTCTTTGTTAGAAAGACAGAATTATTTCATATATGGATATCGATACATTGGTCAGTCTTTTCATCCTCACATTACTTTAGGGAAAATTATTAACAACTATCATTTCTTAAATAAAGCTGATGTTTATAATCTTGACATCTTTAATTTTAAAATTGAAGGGCTAATTCAGAAAATCACTCTTTATGAAATGGGTGAAAATGGAAGCCACGCCAATACGTTATATGCTTTAGATATATGAGATATATTTATAGATTTTTATATCAGCTTATCTACTAACGCTAATCCTTTTAATTAGAATTTTTATCAGATTTTAGGTAATTTCACTGAAGTCTTTTTGTGCTAATTAACCTATTTTATTAATTAACTTCTAAAATAGAATACTTTTATTTAAGAGTAACTCAATGGAATGTGCTAGAGCAATAGCTTTGTATGGCAAGATTATTTATCCTGAAGAGTGTAACTATTCTTCATATAAAAAATTAGGCTTACGCTGTCCTAGCTGTGGAGAACCTGTTCATTTAAAACAGGGAAGGAAGAGAAAACCTCATTTTGCACACTTTTCTGGCACTGACCCCAACAAACACTCTGATATACGCCCGCTTTCATTTATTTGGGAAAACTAGACTATTTTTACTGGTACAAGTAAAACACTGACCATAACATAATAGTAATAAAAGTTGATTATCTGCTAACAGTAGGGTAATATACTGCGAAATATTAAGTAGATTTTGGGTGGTAGATTGTAAACAAAAATGACTAAATTCCCATATGAGCGATTTGCTAAGGATTATCTCCAAGAGTTGCTTTCACCACTTGGAGCAGTAGAAACAAGCCGAGATGTTGCTGGGGAAGTACGAGAAATAGATGTTTACTTTGCACCCTCATCTCAACCGCAAATTGACAAACAAACATTGGGACTATTAGGAAGGTTTGCAGAAACCCCAGCACTCTTTGAACCCTTTCGTAATGCGGTCAAGATATCTGAAGTTCGCAGTTGTATGAGCAAGCTATTCGACGTTTACGCTCAATTGGAACGTGAAACTAAACGAAGTGATACACGACTGGAAGAAAATTCTTTACCACACTTGTGGATTCTCTCTCCCACCGCTTCTGAGTCGTTGGTGAATGGCTTTAGAGCTCAATTAGATGAAGATAAATGGCTAGCTGGAGTCTACTTCTTGGGTAATTATTTGAGAACAGCAGTAGTAGCAATTCATCAGTTACCAGTTACACAAGAAACTCTCTGGGTCAGGCTTTTAGGTAAAGGAAGAGTTCAGCAGCAGGCAATTGAGGAAGTACAATCACTTAACCCACATAACCCTTTACGGGCTAAAGCAATAGATTTATTAGCTTCTTTGAAAACTACCTTAGAATTGAGTCAAAATTTAGATGTAGAAGATAGGGATTTAATTATGCAGTTATCGCCCCTGTATGAACAACGCTTGGCAGAAGCAACACAACAAGGTAGACAGGAAGGTAGACAGGAAGGTAGACAGGAAGGTAGACAGGAAGGTAGACAGGAAGGTAGACAAACTGAACGTCGCACGATTATAGAAAACTTACTTAGAGTCCGATTTGGTAATCTAGATGAACAATTAACAATAATGATTGAGCCATTAGTGGAATTACCACCCCAAGAGTTTAGCTCTTTGCTACTACAATTAGCAAATCTATCCCGTGAAGAGTTATTAGCCAAATTTAGTCAACAGTAGACGTTGATTATGGCCTCCATGACAATCATGAATTATGTAGGCGTTGTATTTAACGCTTTCTATGTTGTGTCCTCCTTAGGAGGATACTAACAGTAATCAGTTTCTCTTTCATAAATAAAAGTATCATTGTTAATTATCAAAACACAACTTTTTAAGTTTTTTGGATATTTATTCTTTGAGCTTTTCCACATTTACCTGAAAAAAGCTGCATGCTATTATTGTCTATGTATATATTTCCCTATTATGGAATAGTTGAGCAATTATATTGATTTCGACACATGATAAAGATATTGCGATTGCAATTAAGTTTTTCCACCCATTTATAAATAAATTTATCAACAGAATGAATTGCTAAATATACTCCTATCCCTCCTATCTTCCGTTCTTCTAAAGGTTGATTGAAATCAGGTATATCCAGTTTAAAGGGATCGAATCGAACCCCACTATCTTCCATGATGATAATTAGACTTTTCTGATTAATATAAACGTACAAATATAAATCTCCTATACAATCTGCATAGCCATAATTAATGGCATTAGTAGCAATCTCATCTACTGCCAACACAAGTTTATAACAAGCTTTTCCATTCAATTTCGCTTTTTTGGCTGCTGTTCTTACGTATTCTTTGATTTCTGTTAAAGAGTTTAAATTTCCAGGTATTTTTAATGGTTCCATGTTTATAAGCTAACCTGAATTCAATAAGAGATTTACTAATGTGATGTGAGGAAAAAATAGCCAAAAATCTTTTGGCTTTTGACTGTTTTACACGTGTTTTATTTCAGCTTCATCATACTCATCAAGCATAGCTACACTGTAGTGAAAGCCTGTATGTTCAATGGTATCTTTTACCATCTCCTGTGCACCTACGATATAAATATCTACTGCAGTTCCCATTTTTTGCTTGGCAAAGATGAGGACTCGCAAGCCAGCGCTCGATAAATACTTCAGGTCTTGCATAAACAAAACCAGTCTTTTAATATTCTGCGTTGCTGCTGCCTCTACCTCATTTCGGAATAGTTGTGCTGTACTAGCATCTAATTCCCCAGATAGATTGATTTGAGCGATATTGTTTTTTATTTCTAAAGTTGCGTTAAAAGCCATAGTATTATCCATTTTTGTTTTGACTCATGACTTGTCTCATTTGCCAACTAGAATGACGACAGAACGATCGCTCACAAGTACTCCAGACTGATTTTCTAGTAATGGTTCTGTTCCTGGTTCCCAACTGTCCTCTGGTGGAGTAACACCAGTGTTAGCAAATACATACCACTTCATTCCTTCTGGTAAGCGTGGGATTTCAAACCAGTGAGTTTCCCAATGCATATTCATTGCAACATAGATATTATTGTCTTCAACTGTTCCTTCTTTAGCATGCTTTCCACAAAGCATAAAAGCAAGAGTACGACTATGAAACGACCAGTCAGCATTCCAGGCTTGTGTTCCATGCCAAGTGATATCTGCATAGCCACTACCAACATAGTCTACATTGCGGAAATGGGAATGGTTTCGCAGTACTGGGTGAACATTACGGAAAGCAATACAGTGTTTGACAAACTGAAATAAGTGAGCGTTGGATTCTAACAGATTCCAATCTAACCAGTTCAGTTCGCTATCATGGCAGTAGGTATTGTTGTTGCCATGCTGAGTGCGTCCCATCTCATCTCCCATAAGAATCATTGGTACACCTTGACTTACCATGAGTATGGCGATCGCATTCTTCATCAACCGTTGACGCAAGGCAAGAACGTTCTGATCCTCTGTCCATCCCTCTGCACCACAATTCCAACTGTAATTATCTTCAGTGCCATCAGAATTGTTTTCACCGTTGGCTTCATTATGCTTGTGGTTATATGAAAATAAATCCGCCAAAGTGAAACCATCATGGGCTGTCACATAATTAATTGATGTGGCAGGTCCACGACCAGACCCACCGTAGAGATCTGGTGAACCTTGCAGACGTTGTGCCATTTCCCCGACCATGCCAATATCGCTTTTCAAAAACTTGCGAATGCAGTCGCGGTACTTACCATTCCATTCAACCCAACGATCAAAGGCAGGAAAACAGCCAACTTGATAGAGTCCCCCTGCATCCCAAGCTTCGGCAATTAGTTTACATTTAGCTAAAATTGGGTCAAAAGCTAGCAATTCTAGTAACGGTGGGTTAGCTAATGGTGCACCCCAAGGATCACGCCCTAAAATAGTAGCTAAATCAAAGCGGAAACCATCAATGTGATATTCTGATGCCCAATAGCGTAGACAATCTAGCACCATATTACGCACAATTGGGTTATTGCAATTCAGGGTATTGCCAGTACCGCTAAAGTTAAAGTAGTATCCATCGGATGTCATCATATAGTACGTTTTATTATCAATACCCCGGAAAGAAATGGTGGGACCGTGTTCATTTCCCTCCGCTGTATGGTTGAAAACGACATCCAGAATAACCTCAATACCGTTCTTATGCAGTGTTTTGACAAGAGCTTTAAACTCATCCACCTGCATTCCAAATTTGCCTGTGGCAGCGTAGCCAGCCTTGAGCGCAAAAAAGCCAACAGTACTGTAACCCCAGTAATTTAACAGGAGTTTCCCTGTAGTCGGATCTATACGGCTGTTTTCAAATTCATCAAACTCATAAACGGGCATCAACTCAATACAGTTAACACCTAACTCTTTTAAGTAAGGAATTTTCTCGCGAATCGCTGCAAACGTCCCTAGATGTTTCACTCCAGAAGAAGGATGACGGGTAAAACCACGAACGTGCATTTCGTAGATAATATGATCTTCTGGGGGAATTTCGAGAGGACGATCATCTTCCCAGTCAAAATCGTCGAACGCTAGACGTGCACGATGCTGGTAAATATTATTCCAGTCGGGAGTTATTCCCCAAACATCCCGACCACCAATGATTTTGGCATAGGGATCTAAGAGGATCTTGCTGTTGTCAAACCAGTAACCTTCTGTGGGATTGAACGGTCCATCCATGCGGTAGCCGTATTCAATATTTTCATAGTCTAATTCGAACACAACCATACAAAAAACATTGCCAATGCAAAACTCCTCAGGAAAAGGAATTTCTGCAAATGGTTCCTTGGCATGCTTTTGAAATAGCACCAATGTACAAGATTTAGCACGACTGGAAAAGATAGAAAAGTTAACTCCTCCTGGTATTAAGGTTGCACCAGCGCCGAAGGGGTAAGGTTTTCCACGCCGGAGCTTAAATTCGCCGTAGGTGTGAGTTGGATGAATATCAATTCGCCCCATTCCAAATCCTTTCTACTACAAATTTTGGAAAAGACTTTTTCTATTTCAGTACTTTTAAGCCTGATTCCAATGACAGAGAAGTCGTAAAAAAATCAAGAAATCCCGTTACAGACATTGTATCTTTTATATCCTCCGAAAGTCCTACCAACACCAGCTTTCCATTTCTAGCAACTGCTTGCCGATAAACTGATAGCAACATCCGTAAACCAGCGCTGGACATGTAAGGCACTTTTGTCATGTCCATCAGAATTTTGCTTCCTGGTTGCGCGAATTGTAAAACCTGTTGTTGAATTTTTGGCGCTGTGACGGCGTCTACTTCACCAGCTAGATCAATCACTGTAATATCTTCAATGGTGACAGTCTTAACTTCCATGTTGAAAAATCCTAAATAATATTCGTGCGTAGTCAAATAGGGAAATAAGAATATAGGGGGAGAAGAACAAAGCTAAATTGAACCATATTGATGCCCTATGCCTTATACTCCATACCCTACGTTTTAGGAACAATCTTTACCTTGACTTTTATCCTTGACTGTGAATCTGGTAATTTGACAATCAATTGTTCAGCATCAAAGTTTGTGTAACCTTCTCCGTCAATTTCACAAGTACCAATCTTGATACTTCCACCGGGTAGAATATCTGGTGATACTCGCAGGAGACGGTTAGGAAATCCTCCAGGCATGGGCTGGAAGTAAAAGTCCATTGGCTCTTTATGAATCAGGAGGTTGGTATAGACTGCAGCCAAATAGCACAACTCTGTGGAGTGATAGGCACTCATGGAGTGGCTACCTTTACCTCGTTCATTACCATTTGTCAGGTATGGCACTCCATTGGCAAGAACGTTGAAGTAAACGCCACCATCTTCCGTATCTAAAAACCAAGCATTGTAAAAAGACGCTGCCTCACGACCCAAACGAAGATAGTCTTCATTTTTCAGTACACCTGCTAGGATGAGGTAGGCTAAAATAGCTTGTTCTTGCTGCCACCAAGCTTTTCGGTCATGCCAAACAAAACGTTGAGTGGTTTGACCAGCCGCTAAAAGTCGTTCAACAACGTCATACCATCCCCCACGCTGTTGATCACTACCGACTGATGGCATGATGTGAGCAATTTTCAAAGCAAGTTCTAAGTACTTGTCCTTGGGTTTCAAATTGTGCATCCGCATCAGGTTCCAAACAATTTTGAGGTTATGACCAATCACAGCACGGTTTTGCTGCCAACCCCAACTTGTATCAAATGACCAATCTTCGTAGAAACGTTCTTGAACAAAAGGACTAACGTTCCATTGAGGGAAGTATTTCTCAATGGTGTCAAAGGTATATTCCAGCATGTCGGCATATTCCTGCTGACCAGTAGCCAGCCAAAGATTAATCAAATAAGCTGGAGCATGATCACCAATAGAATTCCAGTTTTTTTTCGCTTTATTATGACCAAGAGAATCGCAGTGTGCGTCTAAAACGACAGGATCAATGTGAGAGAAGTAACCACCATATCTCTCGTCAAAGAAAAAGTTGTTGAATAGCTTGACTGTCATTTCCGCATCGTTCAAAATGCGGGGATCTCCGGTAATGCGATACGTTTGTACAGGACCTGCCAAGGCATAAATCTGTTCATAAGCTGGGATAGCATCATAGTCATCACCAAATTCCGAGGCAAAGATTTTATGTTCACGATCGCCTTGTACATCTATGCCGTGATACCAATAGACAATACCCTCATCTAAATCCACGAACCGCATATGTTCGCGCAGATATTCTGTACCTTTTTCAGCAGCGTGAAGAAACAGATCTTCACCAGTCATCATGTAGGCAGTTGCACAGCCATAAATCATGCGTGAAATGGTGTCAGTCTCTTGACGAAAGTTATCCTTAGCTTTAACACCTGCGAGATTTAGAGTAGTACGATAATTTCGATAGTCAATCTCTTGGTTGCCAAACTGAGATTTTAAATAAAAACTAATGAGAGAATGAATTTGATTAATCCACCAATGAGATTTTTCAAACAAGTAATCCTTCTCAGTTCGACCAACAAAAACAATTTGTTTGACTTCAAACTTAGGACTATCTGGATAAAAAATTCCATAGGCAAACAAATATCGGCCTGGCACAAGCATAGATCTCATTGCACCAGTGGCATCTGGATAAGGCTCATCAAAGTTCTGTATCAGCTTGGCATAAGTCATGGAGCTTAATGCTAATAGGAACTTTCTGCCATCTGATGTTGCAAGTTCACAAATATCATTTTCAGAATCAAAGTGAGTAACATACCCAGCAATGAGATCTGAAAATGGAAAATTTAGATTGCTCATTATAAAAATGCACTCCTAGTGTATCGAGCAATACAACACATCACAAGTAAATAAAGTAAAATACACTACCTACTCCTAACTTCTAACTCTTTTCGTGCTTCCAGCTCCTCTAAAAAAATGTGCATAAATTCCTCAATAACTCCAGGATGTTGAGATGTGATGAGGTTACCATCAACATAATTCAAGGCAGTGCCATTCTCCTCATATATGACAATTCCTCCTGCATTTTCAACATCACAAATAATATTGTGAGCACAAGTTACTTTTCGACCTTTAATTAGTTGTGGATCAGCACAAAATAGCCATAAGCTATGACAAATTGTTCCAATTTTTAAATTGTTCTCATCCATGTCCTTGACAGCTTTGCGGAGAAACTCCACAGCAGGAGATTGGTTGGGTTGACCGGCTTTGGGTCTAACTTGATAACGTAAACGATCCATCGCATACCCACCAATGAGCATTATGCCTTTATAATCACTTGGCTTGACATCGTTGATATCGATTGTTACTGTCACTTCTTCTGTGTGGTCATTTCCTTTGAAGGTCAGTTGCTCTTGACCCCAAAGATTAGAGATGCACTCTACTTCGTACCCATATTCAGGGAAAAACTCGTTGAATCTGCGATACTCTGTCTCATCAAAATGTTCTTCTATGAGTACACCAATTTTGCCTTTTGTTTCAGTTGTCATAATCTTTTCAGTTGCTAAGGTTTGTAGTTGCGCTAAGTCTATTCTTAACGCAACTATAGATTTTTCGCTTTTAAAAAGCCTGATTAAACTTTAATCAAATTCAAAAGTTCATCAGGTGCATAAACATCTCGATAGAAAGTGAGCTGCTCTGTTTTTAAGTAGACTGCTCCTCGGTGACCACGCCGTAAAAAGGTCACATTTCCCTTAGCAATTGTTTCGCCTGTCTCATCGTCTACAGACTTCCATTCAAAATAGGTAACATCATGATGAAATAGAACAATTGGCCAGCACATCGTAACCCCTGGTTGAGAAATTAATGCCCACCAATGTTTCTCTCTTTCTTGTTGTTGTGTTAAGCCAATGTAATGACCATCTTGACATAGATAAACAAGATCATCACGATATTCACCAGTTAAAAGATCTCCTCGCCCTTGCCTCAGTGCTTCACAGTGAGTCGGCCACCATTCTTTATTTTCTTTTTCAACTTGTTGTGCAGTATAATTAGAATCAATTGCTGGTAAAACAACTTCTTTCTTGGAAATAAATTCTTCTGATTGTTGAATGAGCTTTTTCTTTAATTCATCAGAAACAAGCCCAGGTTTTGAATAGTCAGCAGATAATTCTTTGTAGTAGTTAACTCGTCGGCGCATGAGTGTATCTCCTTTTTACATTTTTGACAAACTAGACCACTTGCATAAGCTTCCTGAACCTAACCCTAGTTCTTTCCTTATACAAATTCCAAATTCAAAACAAATTAACAAAAATCCCTTTCCCCCATCCCCCATTCGTGTCTTGTATGGACGTAAAGCATTACGCCCTACTCCCCATTCCCTATTTTGAATCAAACCTATTCTTCTGATTTAGCTTTTAAATACTCTTGTTTTACCGTCTCGAAAAGAGTTTTAGCTTTATGCAATACTTGGTTAAATTCAAGCTGCTCTCCATTTGGTCCTTTAAAGTAAACTAGTGTCCATCCTTCAAATTCACCAAAAGATGGATCAAATAATTTGCAGGAATTGTACTGAGGATCAGTGTTTTTTCTTTCCTCTTCTGATTTGACTTGAACAATCCGATTGCAGCGAACCTGATGCATTCCTCGCTTTTGACATTCTGCTTCAAAATCTTTCACAAACTCATCAACATTGACATCATCCTTGAGATAAAAGGATATGTGCATTGAGTTTAGAAAAGCTGGGCTGGAATGAGGATTTCTAGCAGGATAAGCGAAGTTTTCGTTGAATGGTGCAGAAGCATCTCTGTATTGCAACAATTCTAAGACAATATTATCAAATTGGATAAAGCAAACGTCTAAATTATCTTTCCCATCTCTGAGATTCGGTACACCAAGGTCTTTAGGATCAATTCCTTGCTCAATTGCTTCAAGTTCCTCCTTTTGTAGAAGTGTATTGTGCATGATATCACCAGCAAGGCCAATTTCCTGAATAATGATTTTCCCTCCTAGTACTTCAGTGTAAAATTCAAGGGATTTTCCCATATCCTCGACAGCAATGCCAATGTGATGAATCCCTCTTAGCTGCTTCCTAAAAGGAGAGTAAGCTTTTTGCTTCATGGACTGTTCTTTTTTTACTGCAGTCATACTCTCGTTCTCTCTAGTCTTAATTTGATGAAGTGCAAAATGCTTAATGGTAAACAACAGGTAGTAAGTTGCGAACTTTTGCTTGATAACTTTGAGAATGTATTTCAAAAATTTCTAGTTAGGTTAAGCTCCACGCAGTGCAACTTAAGTCAGGAAATCTTGAGAACTACTAAAAATGTGCTTACCAAAATTGTTCTTTCTTTTAGTCCCCTTCAGTTTAAGGTTCATTTCTTAAGTTTCAAGGAGTTTTTTCATTAAAGGTTTTTTATGGACTTGTTTATACAAGTGAGGCTTCTTATATTGCCTCAAGTACTCCCTGCATTTACACGACCAAGGTTAATAAAAAATTAAGGAAAAATTATTGATATACTAAAGTTTTAGTCAATATTAGATAACTAGAGCAGTCTTAAATAATTCGCGATCCTGGAAAAACCCGTTTTCACAAGGAATTGGGTTTAGTAAGAACTAAAAAATTGCCAATCAAATAGAAAAATAGAATTGCTATAATTGGCAATATATCAATTTTTGCTGACTTTTTAACTATTAATATTTAATTAACATTTATAAACAGATCAAGTAGTAGATCGAGTAGATAATTTTTTTTTAAGAATTGTGTTCTATACTGAAAACGAATAGTCATCAAGTAAGGCAATGCTATGTCAGGGTATGTGTGACATCACTCACACGTAGATTATTACCAAAAAATATGTATTAAGGAGCCTCTACGGTGACACATCTCTCAAAAGCAAAGTACGAAGCAGAAGCGATCGCCAAAAAGCTAGTGGAATTGCTTGGAGTAGAAGTCCACGTCGAATCAGTTGTCGGCTCTGAGGCTCGGTATACCTTTACCCTGCCGCTATCTGATGACCCTTTGAAAAGAATACAAAATAAATCTTACTTACTGATCCATCAGTTATTAGAGAGTAGTCATTCACAACAAAGCACTATCCCACTAGCTAACGCCCCAGTCCAACAGCTTTCTAAATCGAGTGTTCATCATGATATTCCCAGGGCGTCATTTGAGGATCTTAAGTTAGAGTCAACCCTACAGGATCTATTCTCTCATGAGTTTCAAATAGAACTCTCTTGTACGGGGGAAGAACTTGCAGCAGCTTTTGACAACAATCCAATGTTGCCTGGAGCTATTCTAACAGATGATGGACACTTTAAAGGACGAATTTCACGGCAGCGGTTCTTAAAGACTATGAGTCGTCCCTATGCAAGAGAACTATTTTTTCACGCCCCCTTGAGTCGTTTATACCCTTATGTTGAGACTGATGTATTAGTTTTTCATAAAGATACGCCAATTGACCAAGCAGCTAGTCAGTGTTTACAACGTCCTCGAGAGATACTTACAGAACCTCTAGTCGTTGAATTTGATCAAGAAGTTTATAAATTATTGGATGTACATCAAGTGCTAGTCGCGCAAGCCCAGATCCATAAACTAGCAACTCAACTTATTCAAAAACAAGCTGACCAGCTTACGCAAGCTAAAAAGGCTCTTGATGATGAGCTAGAAAAGGGTAGACAGATTCAGATAGATTTTTTACCAGCTGAAATTCCACAAGTCCCTAATTTGGAGATCGCAAAATGTTTTCATCCAGCTCGTCAAGTAGCTGGTGATTTTTACGATGCATTTATGCTTCCTGGTGACTACTTAGGTTTAGTGATTTCTGATGTTTGTGACAAAGGTGTGGGTGCTGCACTATTTATGGCGTTATTCCGCAGCTTAATCCGGGTCTTTTCCGGACAAACCAGCTTATACGATTTGTCCATTGCCTTAAATCACAAAGGACTGGAAGATAGAGTTGATGTCATTTCAGAAACAGACTTAGATCAAATCAGCGCACTCCAAGCAGTTGAATTTACAAACGACTATATCACTCAAAATCATGCTCAGATGAGTATGTTTGCCACCCTCTTTTTTGGAGTATACAATCCACTAACAAATTCTCTGATTTACATTAATGCTGGACATGAGCCTCTTTTTATTGTGAGTTCTCAAGGGGTAAAGCAAAAACTCAAACCCACTGGACCTGCTGTAGGAATGATGCCAAATACAAAGTTCAAAATTAAGCAGGTTCAAATAGACCCAGGTGATATTTTAATTGGCTATACTGATGGAGTCACAGAAGCCCGTGCTCCCAACGGTGAGTTTTTTACCCTTCAACGACTCGTAGCACTTTTAGAGAAACCTGCTCAGTCAGTACACGATTTATTGGAGCGCGTTAGAGAACATCTGTTTACTCATATTGATGATGCTCCACAGTTTGATGATATTACTATGCTAGCTGTGCAGCGAATTTTTTAAACGGAATATCCGGGACTTCTAAATAAGAAAATATCTAGTTTGTTGTAATAGACAAAATAAGAGTGGTCTAAGTGTACGGGAGTTATCAGGCAACATTCCAACTCTCGCCTACTTAGCTCACTCTTATATATTAGAAACTGTTATATAAATAAAGTTTAACAAGAGTTTGAGGTAACTTACTTCTATCCACTCACTGATAATGTTGCTCTTGTCCCTGCTTTCTACCTAATTAACCAACCAAACAACTTTAGAGATAATCCGAATATTTATGTAGGTAATCTAAGATTACAGTTTAGCTTCTAAAGATTTAATCCACAAAAAGCAGCAAATAATCATATTTTCACAATCAATCATTCATCAGAAGTTAGAAACCTGGTTCCTTCAAGAAACTGGGTTTCTACCCTTGTCATTCTTAAAAAATGAATATAATTGTTATATTGTCTATTGATGAAAATGGATCTCCATGCCATATAAGTACATTTATCTACTCGATTCTCATGATCCCCATTGCTCTTAACCAGCTAAAGCATATAAAAACCAGACTTATATATTTGATATTTTTACTCATTATTAATGAAGCGCCTTCTTTGAATTTAATAACGATCCCATAAATTTAAAGATGAGATGGACGAGGAATGTTGAGGAGTTCGACTGAATCTATAACAATGTAACACTAATAGGGGTTTGCACACCAATGACAGAAGCTAAAATGACTCAAGCAGAAAGTACAGATAACCAACACACTCTCTATTTTAAAAGGCTCATGCCTTCCACTGAACTATACGACACTCTGGAGCTATATAAACTTAAAAAGGAGTTACTCGAAACTGGCCAACCAGAGTTTGAATTCGAAAACTACTCAATGGACGAGTCAGAAAGACCAACTGTCGACGAAAACGAGCAATCGACTTTACCTCCCCACTCTGTTGACCAACAGAACGTAGTGTCTCAGCAAGGAACGTCTGGGTTTAGACGATGTGGCAAACTGAGCGAGTACTAACCCATAGTGTGCGATCGCTAACTTAGATAAGCTAACTTAGATAATTTGCCTACAAGACAAAATCAGGGTTTCAATAACCTAATGTTAACAATTACGGTGTGTGACAGATGGTGATCGCCCTTGAGGACGGTGGGCTAAAGCTCAATCACACTTGCGATGGCATGATGAAGATGTATGACTAATGGTCAAGATTCATAATTTCTGTAGAGATGTAGCAATGCTACGTCTCTACACACCCGTGAATTCCAAATTCACATTTTGATTCAGCAACGCCATTTTTTTAACAAGATACTTGCAAAGAAAAGCGATCGCCTCGAAAATGACTGACTGTGTACTCAAACAACTGATCGTTTTGATCGCGAACCAGACTCTTTGTGACCAGCAATGGTGCATGTGGCGAAATTTTTAATAGCTTTGCATCTTGTTTGGAAGCAGCTACTGTCTCTATCTGAGTATGAGTGCGACGTGGCTCAATTCCATA
>JAJPJF010000150.1 GCA_021324415.1 Nostocales cyanobacterium Centralia_MAG_434 | reverse complement strand
TAACTCTGCTAATCGCTTCCGGATCGATCAAAATTCCTCCCAATATCGCCTCTTCTGCCTCGATATTTTGAGGAGGTAGATTATCACTACTGCTGTGAAAGTTTAGTTCTTCAGACATATTATTTATAATAATTTGGATGTTAGATTTGCAGTTAACTATTCCCTTATAGTCCAGATTCTCTATTTCTATCTATTCCTAATAATAAAGACGCTGCACTGCAACGCCTCTACATCAAATCGTTAATATTTGTTTGAGTTAGGGGAATCAATCAATGATTCTGTTGGCTAATAAGCTTGTAGTTGCGCCTTAGCGTTAGAGCACAACTACGAACCGAACAGTTAGATTTGTTAGCTAGGTACGACTTGAATATTGACTCTTGCTGTCACATCAGAAAACAGCTTGATTTCAGCTTCGTATGTACCTGTCTTACCAATATCTGGGATGGTAATGCCACGCCGATCTACTTCTAGTCCGGTGATTTGTTTAATCACATCTGCCACTTCTTGGTGGGTAACAGTACCGAAGATTGCATCAGCTTCACCAACTTGCTTGGCAATCGTAAAACTCTCAACTTTTTCCAAAGCGGCTTTTTGTTCTTGAGCTTGTTGTTTTAGTTCCAATTGCCGTTGACGTTCAAGTTCACGACGACGTTCAACCTGCTTAAGAATACCCGGAGTAGCATGAGTTGCCAACTTCTGAGGAATCAAATAATTACGCGCATAGCCAGGAGCAACTTCTACTAAGTCACCAGACTTCCCTAGCTTGATGATATCTTGATTTAAAACTAACTGCACACGTTTCGCCATTGTCGTTTGTTTGCTCTGTTTGTCTACTGTAAAAATTTAACGCTTCCTGGGTTGCAGCCGGAGAATTCACACGAATGCTGTATCCCAAGAAGCTTTGCATATAGCAAAAATCCTACAGATCCTAGCGAAATATGTGGTGCGATCGCAACTGTTTAGGAAGAAAAAATTTATTGCTTCCCCAGTTTAACTCCTAACTCCCAACTCCTAACTCCTAACTCCTAACTTTTCACTAAAACCTATCCTTCATTCCCCTTATCCGAGCAAAGGTTTGCACTGGCTCGTGACTATTTGTAGCTGACTGTAAGGCTGGTTTATCCCAACGTAAGAAGGGATTTGTGAGCTTTTCTACTCCCAGCAGTGAAGGGACAGTTGCTTCTTGGCGACTACGGCTAACCTTCACCTGATTATAACGGTTTTGGAGATCGGGATTTTCACTATCAACAGTCAAGGCAAATTGCAGATTTTTCAGAGTATACTCATGGGCACACCAGACATTTGTATTGTCAGGCAGCGAGCGGAGTTTACTTAAAGAATCTACCATTTGCTGTGGTGTCCCTTCAAACAAACGACCGCAACCGCCAGCAAATAAGGTGTCGCCGCAGAACAAATCGCCTGTTTCGCCTGGTTGTACTGGTGGAAAGTAGTAGGCGATGTGTGCGCGGGTATGTCCTGGAACAAAGATAACTTCCCCAATTCTGTCTGCAAATTCGACGCGATCGCCTTGTTGGAGAAACACCTGTTGTCCTGGAATTCTCCCTTGATCTTCTGCACCACCATATACAGTCACTTGGGAAAAGTGTTGCATTAACTGCTTATTACCACCCACGTGATCTTGATGATGGTGTGTGTTAAAAATGGCCACTAACTCTGCTTTCAACTCTTTCAGTTTTTTCAATACTGGTTCTGCTTCTGCTGGATCGACAACAGCAGCAATATTTTGTTCAGGCTCGTATAGCAGAAATATGTAATTATCTGATAGCGCTTCCAGACGGATGACTTGCATGTTATGCCTCCCTCACAAGTGAATCAACACAAATGTTTTACGGTTTTTGTCTGTGTAGCTACTAATTCTTTTTACTTAGGCAATTTATGTATTAATTATTTACTTTTTTTCATTTTAGCTTGATTATTGAAAGTTGTGACCAAGGGAAAGATGTGGCGAGCACACGCTTTATCTTCCTATCATCATCTTTGCTTATGTTGCTGATACTGATGGAGGAATATTACTGGATGTTGTGCAGTGGGCGCTTTTACAGTAATAAAAAAAGAGCAGTCAGAGTTCCGAAAACAGGATATCGTCAGGATAGTTCAGCAGCATATAGAAAAGGCAATGAATATTTAATTGTACGACCCGATAATTCTGGTGTTGAAAAAATAGTCACTTATGGAGTAAATGATGACTAAAGCAACGCTCAATACTCAAAACCCCGATATCACGAGACACTACATCTCTCATCTACTACAGCAGTTAACTGAAGATTATAAAAATACCAAAGAAGAACGAAAAAAATTAGCTTCTCTATCACCTGCGTCTAGGGAAGAATTTACTGTTTTAGAGGAAATTGAACTGTTAACAGCTGATATCCGAGGCTATGCCAGTCAAATTCAGGTCAGAGGTAAGATTGAAAAAGAACAGCAGGCTATTGAGCGATTGCAAACCATGCAAGTCTTGGATGTTCCAACTATTGCTAAATTCTACTTTGTCACTGATGGAGACTATAAGCAAATAAAAGCTTATATTAGAATGCTAGATTACTTACGCTTACTGATTCTAGAATATTTGCACTCTTGCCAAAGTTCACACTAAGAATCTGCTCCAATTGAATAGAATTTAAAGTTTTTGTGGTGGAAACTATTCTCATTATTTCTATCCAGTCTATTACCCGTTCAAATGAACCTACTCAGTGCTTAGTTCAGAATCAAAAGTCAATCTATGTTACTTGACTGACGCTCTAGAATAAAGGTACACCTCAAGCGAGCATATAAGATGCCTTCCCCGTTTCCTGGCATGGACCCATCGATGTACACAACGCCCTTGCAAGTAAAATTCGTGCCTTCCTGACCCCACAAATACGTCCCAAATATGCTGTACGGTTTGGAGAATATGGTTTTTAAAGCTCTTTAGGACTAAAGTATTAGGGATTGTTGAGAGTAGATTAGGCTATTATCAGATAGCAACTAAATGAGTGCAGATCAAAAGAAGTTGTCATGGTAGCCCTTCCATTAGCACAGCAAGCTAATCGACCTGATCCTATTCAACAAAATTCCTACGCTGGAGAAAATCGTGTCAAAGTATTGACCGTCATCGCTATCTTTATACCTATTCTCTTGTGGGCATCAACCTTTCCTGCCATTCGGATTGCATTGGTTGCTTACACCCCCACTGAAGTTGCCCTTTTGCGTTACATTGTTGCGTCCATCGTACTGAGTGGGTATGCAGTGGTTAAGCAAATGCCAATGCCTAGGTTACAAGACTTTCCGTTGATTGCGCTATGTGGCTTTACTGGCTTTACACTCTATAATGTCATGCTAAACACAGGTGAAATGACTGTCTCCGCAGGTGTCGCAAGCTTTATCATTTCATCGCAAGTGGCCATTATTGCACTACTAGCCTGGTTCTTGGTAGTAATGCATAGTAATGCTAAAATAAGAAAGTGTCGTTCAACACAGGAGCTATGCACTGTCCTAAATGCAACTCTAATAATATAGTCAAAAATGGATGCACT
>JAJPJF010000071.1 GCA_021324415.1 Nostocales cyanobacterium Centralia_MAG_434 | reverse complement strand
CGATCTCATACATGGGAAAAACTTTTTGGTTTACTGTGTCTAGCTAGACTCATAGATTTAGCCAAAAATCAACCTTTAATGTGCCACTTTAAGGTGCGTTTGCCCTGCTACCTTGATGCTCTGTGAGAGTTTTTTGTAAACTTCCGTCTAGGTTCCAGAGTTTGACCGTGTTGTCAGCGCTGCCAGAAGCAAGGATCTTACTATCAGGGCTAAAACTCACGCTATAGACTATATCTTGATGCCCTTCTAAGCGGTTGTGCTCTCTGACTCCGTAAACTGCCTCTTGTAAGGTAGGCAAAATCTGATTTTGAATCTGGCTGTCGTTCTTTGCCCAAATAGTCTGTTGCAGTTTTGTGCCAGCATTGAGGCTTGCAATTAGGGCATCGAACTCTTGATGTGAGTCAGAAAGCACACTAGAGTATTTACTTGTAGCAATGATGAGCTGTTTTTCTGCGTTGAGCGCTTCAAAAGTAGCAATAAAGGCGAATCCAATGATTAACACTAAGGAAATGAGCCCCACTCGAATTGTTCTTTGAGCAGCTTTACGGGCTTTTCTTTCCTGTTTTAGTTCTCTGAGTCTAGCTTGTTCTGCTCGTTGTGTTGCTTCTTGAATTGCTTGCTCACTGGCTTTTACTAATGCAACTAGCGCCTCATCATAACCCAGAACAGCCGCATCAGCGCTTGATAACCAACGTTGTGCTTCGGCTAGTTCCACTTCATCCAGCAAACCACTATTTCCTCTTTGTAACCTCACCCACTCCTGGGCTTTAGCCTCCAATCGCCTGCGCGTTTGTTCTGCTTCCCAACGTTCGCTAATCCAGCGTTGCAAGGTTGGCCAGCTAATAATTAGCGCTTCGTGAGCAATATCCACTTTCGTGTTGGTTTGTTCTTCACCACTCAGTGTAAGCAGACGCACATCTGCCAAACGACGTAATGTTTGAGAAAAAAGGTGAGAATCTTCACCAACAGCAAGCAAGGCATCAACTGACTGCTGACGACGAGTATCAGCCCGTCCTTCACCAAACTGGATTAACCGTAGAAAAATTCGACGAGCAATGACTTTTTGCGCTTCACTCAAAGTTGCAATTGCTGCATCAGCACGACGGGCGATCGCCACTTGCAAGGCTGTAAGCTGATTATTTCCGAAAACTCGGTAATTTTGATGGGAAACAACTAAAGCCTCGTATGCTCTTAAAGGCAAGAATCGTCTCTCTAACCGTTCCCACAACAGCACCAGCGTTTCTTGAATCAGAGGTAAAACTCCAGGTTCTCCTGCGGCATCTCTCAGCAACTGCTCTACTAAAGTTGGTTCTATGAACACGCCAACATCTTGAGCAGGCTTAACAATAGCTTCTCGCAACCCAGCATCATCTAAAGGGACGAGCTCCAATCGATGAGACTGAATTTGTGGCCAGAGCGGTGAACTCATTAGTTCAGGATAAAAGTCTGCTCGTACAGTTAAAACTATGTAACAGTTAGGGACATTAACTAGATGCTGCAATGCTCTTTGAAAAGGTAATGCTTGTTCCCCAGCAACGGTAAACACTTCTTCCCATTGATCCACTACTAAAAGTAGTTTTTGCGCATCTGGCTGGGTAGCTAAAACCTTTTCAACAGATTTGACTGGATTAACTGAGTCATTTCCCAAAGCAGTTTCTAGAGCAACCAGAGGTGTCTCACCCGGAACCATAACACGTATCAACCAATTGCCAGTGCCAATCAGTCTAGTATTTCTTAACTGAGGAATGAGTCCTGCCAACACCAACGAGGATTTTCCACTTCCAGAAGAACCAATCACAACTATAAAAGGATACAAGCGTAAACGTTCTATGAGTTCCTGTACTTCTGGCTCACGTCCAAAGAAGCGATCGCTCATTTGTTCACTGAAAGGTACCATCCCTGGATACGGACAGGCTGGTTTTGAAGAGGATTTAGGTTCTGAATGCTTTAACTCTCTACAAAGGCGGTTGATAGCTTCTTGTTGTTCTTGTGGATTGGTAGCGTTGAGTTTTACCAGACCATTCAGACGAGGTGGAAGTGGCATCGACTGTAATACCAGAGGAATCACTGGCCAAGTCTGTGTGTCTAATCCGTAACCCTGAGCTAGTAGATCAATAAATTGGTTGAAACCATTTGTCAGATAGGCTGGGGAGGTCATGTCCAGCACCCGCATCGTACCGCAGCGCTCTTTTATATAGGGTTTTATCTTTTCACGTACTTCCTTCACTAAATCATTGATATTAATACTATAGTCTTTCAAATCTGTATTGCTTTAATTTGGAGTAGCCGTTGAAGAGTTGGCTACATTATAAAAGATGTTCAAGTCGCGTTGGATATAGCGTCCCTTAATTAGCTCATTATAATTGCCACTGTCAACGTTGCTGAATCATGGGATGATTTTGCTTAACCCTGACAAGAGTTTTTTTCACTGAATTCTAAATGAGACTAGCTTGATTATAATGAACTAATTATTATGTCAGTTCCCTTATCAGCAATCATCATAGTTGCTGCGGCCGTATTTGCGGTTATTGACAGTGGAAAGACAGAGGAGTCAATTACACGCAGTCTG
>JAJPJF010000454.1 GCA_021324415.1 Nostocales cyanobacterium Centralia_MAG_434 | reverse complement strand
CTGGATAAATTTATTGTGCTAAATTTTATTTTTGCTTTTATTAAAAACCATTTGTTTAAGAATTTATACAAGAGTTCCACTATTTTAGCTCCGTAAATCAAAAAAAAAGACAATCTATTAATATAGCATAAAAAATTTATGCAAGAGTTCTGGTGTCCACTGATTTCCTGGATGACCCTGAGTGGTACATTGTTTCTGTGCATGATGGTCAAGGCTGTGCGCCGACAGATGTGGGTGCTAGCCCCCTCGATGTCGGCCCGTTTGCACCCCTCCCGGAAAATGAGGGACGCATATTCTTCGTGCAAATGCCCCTTTCCCCAGCTGCCTGGGAACAGGTAGCCGTCAGCAGAGGGTTTAGGTTTATAGACTTCCAGGTACCGCCGTAGGTCATCCATCACCGGGATGGTACGGGTATCAAGTTTGCCTTTGGTGTTGCCCTAACGGATGATCAATTCCGGCCTGATCCGTCCTTTGCTGTCATAAACATCACGATTGCTGAGGGTCACCGCTTCCCTCACCCGGCAAGCGGTATAGAGCATCACCGCGCACAGAGTTCGGTCGCGCAAGGTCAACAACCCCTCTGAAAAAAGACGCTGGATTTCATCCTGGCTCAGGACTTTTGCTTTACCGTGCCGATCTACCTTCACTGCTGCCCTCACTCTGACGACAACAGTCCATTATCGCTCTTTGTGGGCTAGAGCATGACAGAGAGCGCATAACGCTCCTGGTTACACCTGACACTTTCTCTGTAAATATTCACGCAGCCGCCGTATCCTCGAATTTGCCTCCCGTGATAGCATCATATAACCCTGATTCCATTAACCATTGTTGGGAGATATCGGTATCCTCAAAGGGTTGGGAGGCATGAATGATTTTCCCAAGCCACGATGCTACGATCAGTTCTAGACTCTGACCACTAATTTGCTTATCACTTACCCCAGCTTGTTCAAAATAAGGCTGGAGAATAGGGCGTGGATCAATAATGTAATCCGGTTCCTGCTCTAGTTGATCATTGGCATCAGTCCATAAGTAGAACCGATCTGGAAAGACCATTAGGAAGTAAGGGGCTTGAGGAAAAGTGCCGTGGGCGAGGATATTGTACCGGAAGCGGGCAGCCCATTCTGGTGAGGCATTGCGTTTGGTCTTCACCTCGACAACGAGCATCCGTTGACCATTACGGTCATCAACGGACAAATCCCAACGACTATCTCCATTAGAAGACATGAATAAAATCTAGTTTACAGGGCTAACTATTCGTCATTCTGACGCAGAATACCTTTTATTGAGCATGACTATAAGGAAGCAATCATCCAGGCGTGGGACTGATTTCATCGCCATTTTCTACCCGAATTAATTGATTCTATCCAAGACCGCGAAACCGAATTATGTCCAAGGAAGCGAGACACCACAACACGAAAGGACTTGACCCTTATCGCTGGCAATTTTTTCGTTTTGTGATGGCGGGCTTGATAAGCAACTGTGTGCATTTATCTGTGTGGCGGGTTGTCTGCTGATGACGCCGCTATGCGACGCATCAGCAGACAACCCGCTCTGATAGAGATTTTTACAAAATTACAAAATTACAATTGCCCTTATTTAAGCTTTTCTCCACAGACCTTTGTAAGACTCCGGCGATAACGAGTATAACGCATGGTATAAGCGTTTATACTTATATCGTACCAGGAATTGCATGGATTCGTTGAGTGTGACGAAGTTTTGTGGTAAAACGTCCTGGTAATATCTTGGACGTGTACTCGATAATAATGGCATGACCGAATCGGAAACCAGCGTTTCTGCGAATTACGACGAATCGTGGAAAGTCGCCATTGAAAAGTATTTTGAAGCATTCGTCGCCTTTTTCTTTCCTGAAGCGCACTCCTGCATCGCCTGGGAGCGGGGATATGATTTCCTTGACAAAGAGTTTCAGCAGATTGTCCAGGATGCTGACATCGGGACACGCTTTGTCGATAAGCTGCTCAAAGTATGGCTCATTGATGGTCAGGAAGCATGGCTCCTGCTGCACATTGAATTGCAAAGTCAGGTGGACAGCGGCTTTGCCAAGAGGATCTTTACATATCACTATAGGATCTATGACCGTTATGGACGAGAAGTCGTCAGTCTGGCGGTGCTGGGGGACGAGCAACCAAACTGGCGGCCACAGGAATACGGCTACGGGCGCTGGGGCTGCGAGATGAGACTGCGGTTTCCTATCATCAAGCTGTTAGACTATACCTGGGAAACTTTGGAATCGAGCGATAGCCCGTTTGCAGTGATGGTGATGGCCCATCGCAAAACCCAGGCTACTACCCAGGACGCAAGAGAGCGGTTGCAATGGAAACTGCGTCTGATCAAAGGTCTTTACAGGCGCGGATATAGCCGACAGGATATCATAGAAATATTTGGAGTCCTGGATAGAATGATGCGGTTGCCGGAACCGTTGGAACTTACGTTTAGGGACGAAATACGGGAATTCGAGGAGGAAAACAACATGTCCTATATTAGTAGTATCGAGCGCATTGGACGCCAAGAAGGACTACAAGAGGGTATTCAACAAGGCCAACACGAAAAAGCAAAAAATTTAATTCAAAGCCTTCTCAAAAGCCGATTTGGTGTTCTTGACGAGCAGCTTTCATCGATCATTGAGCCGCTAACACAAATGCCGGATGATGAAGTTGCCAGCCTTTTGCTCACGTCTTCACGTGAAGATCTGGTAAGACGTTTTGGACAAAGCACTATGCACTGAGATAATTTTATACATTTAAGGGTCTATAAAACATACATTTAAAGTAAAATTTCTTGCATAAAATTCTTATAAGTCCTACCTCTTTTCGGGTGACCGTATCGAATATCTTGGCAGTTATGGCGGCGCATAGATAAAGGGAAGCGTTTCTGTAAAGCTTCCCTTAAAAATCAGCTTATTGCCTTAATCCTTCTAAAATTGAATCTAATCGAGATTCTTCTTCTGGGTACTCCAGAAGGATTGAATTATAGAAGATGTATGCAATATCATCTTCCGTCAGAAACGTAGTAACAATTTCTCGAAATTTGCTTCGTACTTCTGACTCAGAAGCAGTAGAAGCCCATTTACTTAGCCATTCATGCAAATCTAGTTCTACTTGTTCATTCATGATCAATCGACTTAAGAGTCTGATAATGGATGTCACCAAGTAACCTAAATATATAAAGCAGTTAATGACATAAAGCACGAAAGCAAGCGCCACTTACTGTGATCTGTAACGAGAGCGCGATCGCCTTCATTGCTTCCTAGATGCCTCGCTTCGGTTGCCGTCGCCTTGGCGATAGTAAGCTTGTCAAGGGGAGAGCGTATCCGGTTAATATCAGCCAGAAAAGCAGAGAAGCATGAAAGAAACGATTATTACCGCGAGAATGCACTCTTGTTGGGACGGTGGTTGAGGTATTGCCCGACGGCAGTTCTAGACCTGTTCCCGCGCAGCCTATGCGTCCCATGACGGAAGAAGAAATCCACGCGGTGGCTTTGAGCGACCCCGACGCCCTTCCCATGACCGAAGCTGAAGGGAGCAACGCCAGACGTGTTCCCCGTGTTAAAACCGTGCGCCGCGCCTTACACCTGACGCAGGAGGAATTTGCCACCCGTTACCATATCCCGCTTGGCACGCTGCGGGATTGGGAGCAAGGACGCAGCGAACCAGACCAGACCGCAAAAGCTTATCTCAAGGTGATCGCCGCCAATCCAGAAGCTATTTATCAAGCTTTGCAGGCTACCCCTCATTAGGAGAGCCACAGAGATATTTTATTATATGGTCTGTCCCTTTATGTATCTGAGAAAAAAGGAACCGTCAGAATTTAATACCAACTTTTGACCCATTGTTGGCAAAATACCCAAGCCCCCTCTCATAAACACGAGAGATTAATACTTTGAGCCGTGTCTTACTCGAAATGCCTCATACGTAGAATTGCTGCACAAAGGAGCGGGAGAAATAGAAAAGCTTTAAGCCGAGATCCAGGGTTGCATGAACGCCAATATTATTGTGTTAGGTCAATGTAATTGCTGTGTTGCACCCCATAAGCATAAAAGCATGAAATTTAGATGCGTTTGCCCTGGACAGGAGTATGGTCTTTACTTGGTCGCTGCTACTATTAAAGTGTTGAAGTTGAGAAACTGCAATTTTTGTCACTGTGACTTAAAGGAATTGTTTGCCGCAGTGGCAAGCTTTTACTTTAATTTGACTCTGTCAATCTTATACTTAGACAGTCAGTACCCTGATTGTTGAGACGGAACCCACTGGAATTGTGTTCAAACTCCGTCAATCTCAACATTTTTAGTTAGAAAGAGTTGCGTGACAAATGGCAAGCTTTTACTTGAGTTTTGAACTAATGGCAAAATTATAGTTAAAACAGGAGTATTTAGATTGCGATCGCCATCGACGGAGACACTGAGTTTTCCTCATTATTTAAAGTAAAATTCTGCCCCTAGTTCAGAATTAAACTAAAAGTAAGCCGTTTGTCTATTGACACAATTGTAAATAATTATACTTCCAATTGAAGAATTGTGTCAGAGTTACAGCAGTTTTTGTCTCATAGACTACTAGATACTGTTTTAAGTATCAAGAAGCCGCAATCAAATTAAAGTAAAAGCTTGCCACTGCGGCAAACAATTCCTTTAAGTCACAAGCCTGATGCTTCCATTTTGTGTCCTAGGACAAGTTATGCTTCTTATGTTAGGAATTTCTGACAATCAATCAACGCAATTATAAGGGTTTCAGACACTAAAATACTTGGTTATGCTTCTAGTCCCTGAAAACTTTCGGGCATAGTGACAAGAGCCCGGACAAGTTATCGTCTGGGTGACATTCAACTTCTACACTAAAAATGAGATTTTGACTAACAGGGTAAACATTAAAAATTGTATCATTTAAACCCTACTGAATTTTCCTGCCTGAAACCCTTATGGCTACGTTGAAAAATGTTGTACCAAATAGCGTAAACTTCAACTGGTACTGCAAAAACAAGGTTATAAGGGATTTTTTGTTTCAATAAGCCATTTTATTTTTGAAACCCTCTTTTAGCAATAGTTTTAGACGTTACATGGCGGCTCATATCACGTTCGCTACTTTTACCCCTTTATATCAGAGAGTAAGTTTGGGCGAGTGTGAACAGATAAGATGTAAAGGGTATCTCGCCAAAGTTGTACTATTCAAAAATCTTGAGTACCACTGCCCTCTTTATGAGTAAAGCACATATAAAAAAAATTTTAGTTCTGGCTGCGAATCCCAAAAACTCCTCTGAACTTCGTTTGGGAGAGGAAATAAGAGAGATTGATGAGGGTCTAAGGCGATCACAGCATAGGAAACAGTTTGAAATGACTTTCAAGTTGGCAGTGCGTTTACGAGATTTCTACCGTCATATGCTGGATATCCAGCCTCAGATTGTTCATTTTTCAGGACATGGTATAGGAGAAGATGGAATTGCTCTTGAAGATGAGACAGGTAACGTGGCCCTTGTCAAAGCAGATGCCCTTGCTGGAATGTTTAAGCTGTTTGCTAGTAAGGGTGTAGAGTGTGTTTTGCTCAATGCTTGATATTCAGAAGTACAAGTAGAGTTGATAAGCCAATACATTCCCTTTGTGGTTGGGATGAATAAGGCCGTAACTGACAAAGCCGCTATTAATTTTGCTGTTGCATTTTACGATGCTCTGGGTGCAGGAGAAACATATGATTTCGCTTTTGAATTAGGTCGTTTTCAACTAATAGGCTTGAAAGAAAAAGAAACTCCTGTTTTACTGCGTAAATTCAGTCATAGTATTAAAGGTTTCTCAGGAGAAAGTAACTCCAATTACACTTTTGTTGAACAAGTTGTACTTGAGGAGCCAGAAGGACAAGTTGGTTTAGATTCTCCTTTCTATGTAGAACGCCCACCTATAGAGGCAGATTGTTATGAAACAATTGTCAAACCAGGGAGACTCATCCGGATAAAGGCTCCTCGCCAAATGGGAAAGTCTTCGTTGATGTCGAGAATTCTTCGTTATGGAATTAATCAGGGGCATCAAGCAATTACGCTCTATTTTCAGGAAGCTAATCAGGAAATTTTTAGAGACTTAGACAAGTTTCTACAATGGTTTTGTACCAGTATTACTTCAGAGCTAGATTTTGAAGATAAGTTAGAAGCTTATTGGAAAGGCGGAACAACTGGAAAAAATAAATGTACAAAATACTTTGAGAGATATTTATTACATCAATTGAGCCAATCTTTGATTTTGGGATTAGATGATGTTGATTTAATTTTTCAGTACCCTGAAGTTGCTCATGATTTCTTTGGTATGTTACGAGCTTGGCAGTCACGTCGCATTACACGAAAATATTGAGGACGACATAATCCTAATTAGGTAGAACACACACATAGACTGGTAAAGATCCATTATAAATACCAACAAATAACCGATTGTTGGTGAAATGCTAAAAATCTGGCATCCTGATTCATATAATGTTACGTTTCTCCCATTAGTTGCTTTATTCTTAGCTCACCTAAAAGCGGAGATAACTTCTCTAACGACTGAAGTACTTCTTTGCTAGTTACATACCCAGCCTGGTACAAAGCTAAGTATTCGCCCCGTGACAAGTTAACAGGTAAGTTAATGAGATCTAGCGCATTAGATGGTAAACCAAATTCCAGTTGTTGAAGAAGAGCATTTATCGCAAGTTCATCTGGCCCCTTTCCAAGTAATAAAATGCTGACGATATCCTGGGCTGACTGAAGATATAACCGTGTCCGGTCTGCACAACCGCGAATATCACTAGCTCCAACGTTTCCAGCGTAGGGAGTAACTGAGAACTTTTTCTCAATGGTCTCTATTGGTTGTCCGTTAATCCAATTCCATAGCATTGCAGCCCGTTTACACCGCCCATAGTAGTCAAACTTGTCCTTTGCACCTCGTTGAAATCCAGCAGTCACGGCATCTCCATAATAAGTGTTTATTTCATGTACCCAAGTAGATTCTTTTGTTCCCTTTTTAAACACTGAAATATAACCAGCAATTTCTGGTAAGACTTGTAGATATGCCATAAGCTGCTCTGCTGAGAGATTCTCAGGAAAACGTTTGAGCAAATCGACAAGTTTTAATGCAGAGGAAAAGGAAAAATTGGATCTTCCACAGGCCTGCCCAAGGAGACTAAGCCGTATTTGCTCTTCTTCTTCCTCGAGTAGACCCAAAGAATCCATTTTTGTGAGGAACTCTTCTAGGCGAGGCTCTGTCACTTTATGCCAGTCTGGATGTTGACGGCTTGCTAGATACCCACCGTAACTACTAGCGAGCAAATGAATCACGTCTTTTCTAGGAACTTGTTTAATTTGGCTGAGTAGACGAAGGACCCATGTCTCTGTGTGAGAAGCATCGAAAGAAGAACGTATTGGTTCCAGTTGGCCTTGCACGTATCGACGAAACAAACGATCACGTTCCATAGCATTTTCAGCCAATAACATGCTACGCCCTGACGACGAAAGCCCTAATCGTCCTGCGCGTCCGGCCATATTTTTATATTCTGCTACAGTAAACTCACGTTTTTCATCACCATAGAAGAAAGTCTCGGGAATAATAACGGTGGAAGCAGGCGTATTAATGCCAGCAGCAACCGTTGTCGTTGCAGCGAGCACACGAATGGTACTTTGAGGCTGTCGAAATTCTTGTTCTACCGCCAAGCGTTCCTCCCTTATTAAGTCTGAATTATGAAAGGCGGTTCCACCTATTAATGCTGTATGCAAGTTCGATGATGCGGTTGAACGATCATGTACAGGAAGCTGTGCCAGTACATTGCTTGCTGGCGTAAGCCCTAACTCACTGGCAAGATAAAGGGAGCAGCCTACAGCACTACCACGTTGATTGCGAAAAATAAGTAATTGCTCTTTCTCAGCAGTAAGTTTTTTTGCTAAGGGAACGATAATATCTTGCGATTCCGGTTTATTTTTGCGTTGTACAATGACACCTGGTGGCAAAAACTGCTCTACATGCTCTTGCTGGTCAAGACCGATATATTGAAATACACCGTTTCTATCTAAAACTCCTTCAACAAGTGGCACTGGCCGCTCATGGCTGGAAAGCGTTTCACATTCAAGCCAATCGTTAAAATAATTAATATCACCAATTACGGCTGAGAGTGCAATTATCTGTGGTTGTACACCCTGCTTTCGTGCATTCAGCAAATTGGTAAGTAAAAGTTCTACTGCTATACCGCGATCAGGATCAGTAATAAACTGTGTCTCATCTAAAACGACCAATCCAATCTTGTGAATAAGCGATGGTACGCTGACCGATAATCCTAAAAACATTTCATACGTAAGAAGTGCTATATCGTATTTCCCCCGCATGAAATGGTCAGTATCATCTGAATAATCACCTGTACAACGGATTACTCGAAGCCCTAATTGCTCCCCATACAAAGCTTGAAAATCTTCATACTTCTCATTGGTAAGTGACTTAAACGGTAATAAAAATACAGTCTTTTTTCCTTTAGTGATCGCGTTAGCCGCAGCCATTTCTCCAATAAATGTTTTGCCAGAACTTGTAGGTGCTACTACTAGAAGAGAACGACGGTCAAGTACACGGTATTCGTTCACTGCTTTAAGTTGGAGAACATTAAGCCCATTCGCAAATTGAGCTTTCCATACATTGATTAATTGAGACGGAAGATTAAAAGCAGCCAGATCATCAATATTTGAGCTAACTTGGACACCAACCGTATCTGGAAATGCTTGTGCGTAGCGAATGCCAGGGATTAACGGAGGTAACTTGAGGCCTCCTTCAATAAGATTAAAAATCACTGGAGTTTGGCGTATACCAAAACGGCTAGCTTCAGATCTAACCCATTGAGTCACTTCGTCCATTATTTCACCTATCTCAAGGCCTGTAGGATTAAGCCTGAAAGTATGCAGCAACGCCTGGGTAAGGAGTCCATGTCCGTTCAGTTCTTGCGCTTCTTCATTGTCTTTTGATGCAGCGATGATAACTCTCCCTTTCCCTTGCAAATCAGCGACGGTCATCATTGTGCTACGCGGTGTAGGGACATTTTGAAGCACACGCGCAGTTGCTCCGCCGCTAAAGCAACAGTCAAGTATGATAATCGCAATACGTGCGTTCGATGAATTTAGATAGTTGTTTAATTCACTCATTGCGATCGTTGTTTCCTCTAGTGCTTCACGCCGAGCATCATGAGGAACAAGCTGGTGTGCGGAAGATCCGTGACCTGCAAAAAAGAAAAGGGCCGTATCATCAGGCCCTGTTTCATTAAACGTATTGTTGAGTGCATCTCTTATGGCTGTACCTGTTGCTTGGCTATCAAGCAGATAATGAGTTTTGATATCTAAGATTGAATCTGAGAACAATGCCCAAAGCGCAGTAGCATCATTTGATGCACCAGCTAGATCAGGGATATTGTTGTCTGCATACTGATTTACGCCTATAAAGGTTGCAACTAAAGTCATAGTAGTATTTACTCATTACTAATTTGAATAACCTATCGTAGTGCAATATGCTACATGTATATTTATACGTAGCCATTGTTAGTACAGTAGCTCTCTTGCTACGTTAATCAAAAGCGAATCCTGCAAATTTTTTTCTAAGATGATAAAATTTTGCTGCATTCATCATCCTAAAAACAGTTCTGTCTTCACAAGGTGAAACGATAAATTTTCAACTAGACCTAACATAGTGCTATGCCAGTCATTTTCCACTTCATGCAGATCTGATGGCACAATTCCAATAGGGATAGCTATTATGTCGATTATTTTGCCATTGAAGAGGCTGAAGATTTCCCAAGTCATCACTGCCACTTTTTGATACAGGATGAATATGGTCAATTTCCCACCCCCATTGAGAATTAGTGTTGCCATAATCAGCACGCTTAATCCACGCCCCACATGAATCCTTACAAATTTCCTTTGGATTGTAGCCTGGAATAGGCTGTCCTTTTCTCCAAACCATTTCAATAGTAGCTTGTTCAAAATTTCGTCCGTTGGAATTGGAGTTGGGCTGTCTCATAAAATCCTCCTTTTTAAATTTGTAACATGACGTACTTAGCTTGGCGCACAAGTGCTAAATAGTCAAGTCGTGTTTGACATCAACACGTTTATGTTGCTAACATGTTCGTGTCATTTTTGGTGTGTTGGATGTCATTGGTAGTTGTTTATGGATTTAGATATTCTCTACCGCCTTATTGGGGAACGAATTCGGTGTGCGCGAGAACGTGCTGGACTTAGTCAAGCAAAGCTGGCAGATAAACTAAGAATGAGTCGAACATCCATAGTGAATGTTGAAGCTGGCAGACAAAGACTTCCGCTTCATGTATTATGGTACATTGCAGAAGAGGTAGGCACAGAAGCCGCTCTATTAATCCCTCAACAGTCTGAGTATCATAGGGAAACGCAACCAATATCCCTCAATGCTGAGACAATTGAAGTAATTGAAAAGGCTGCGAGTGGTGATCCTGTCACACGGCGTGATCTGACTAATTTTATTGAAAGAGTCAAAGCAAGAAGCAAGAGTGTTTAATGAGGTACTTACCAACCAAGGAAATTGAAAGAAACGCAACCGATTTACTTGAGTCGTCAAAGTCGATGGATCTTCCGGTGAGAGTTGATGCCATCGCCCACCGCCTTGGTTTAATGGTGGAGTTTGTACCTTTGGGTAAAGAAGTATCAGGACTTCTTGTGATTGAAAATGGTAAAGGAACGATTGGAATTAACGAAGCACATATCCCTGTTCGACAAAGATTTACTCTGGCACATGAGATTGGTCATTACATTTTACATAAGGAGCAATCAGAGCTATTTATAGATAAAAAATACACTGCTATTTTTCGCGATTCACGTTCTTCTTCTGGAGAGTTACGAAGAGAAATTCAAGCTAATCAGTTTGCTGCCGCACTGCTCATGCCTCGAAAGCTAGTCGAGAACGAAATCAAAGCTAGGGGACTTGATTTAGGTGATGATTGTTTGTTGAGAAAGTTAGCTGAGGATTTTGAAGTAAGTATCCAAGCAATGGCTTATCGTTTATCAAATATGAATATATTCCCTTCCTCATAGACTATAACATTTATCTAAAAAATCCTAGTTGTAGGGAACTGCAAACATCGGGACACGAAATTGCAAACAAGTGAATTGTCAATGTGACGATAATATTGCCGTTTTTACGTGCTTACGCTTCCAATCTACTTTGGCAAAGTTATACTTCGATTTTTTAGCACGTAATTACGTTATTTATTGGGAATTTTATGTTAACTTAAATCCATAAACTCTCAACTGTATCAACACTATCCATTGCTACAAAAACATTCCAGATATTTTACTTAACTTAACTATTTTGGCAAGCTTATAGTGCTATTTTTGTATTTCGGCAATTTTATCATGACCGTCACCCATTTTTGGTAGTGAGTGATTAACGAAACATTGGTATTTCAGCCTTTATAGTCGCAATATTATCGTCACACCGACACCATAAGTCTGGCTGCTTTGACGGTAACGTTATTCTGTCATTGAGCAAAATCCAAGAGACCTTAGCATTCTTAGCGCGAGATGTGCGATTGCCAAATAGCTAAGCCTCTTAATTTCGGTCTTACCTAATTTGCCCCTAAATGACTCTTTTAGGGAACTTTTTTACCAATCAGCCCAACGGAGATAATAGAGAAAATAGGGATCTGGAATACTAAGAAATTCTTTATCTTCATCCCATTCTAAAACTCTATCTTCACCAAGTTTCTCTGAAACAGCTTTGTGCATTTGTTGAAGTGCCTGTATTATACCTACTCCACGAGGTGGGTCAGATGGAACCAGTTCTTCAATTCGTTCTTTTAATTTTGCATAAGGTAGAGTTAAAACAGGTTCTCCGGTTGCCAAAGCTTTTAAAATAATATAATAAACATCTCCAGATTTGCCACTATCCTTTAGATAATGCGTTTTACGCTCTGTTCCCCGCGACTTCGCACCAGTCAATATAATATCAAAGGCAGTCTTACAGTTTGCTAAAGAAGTAGTGTTCCTCAAGAGTACACCTATCTCTTCTTGATTGAGATCAACATTTTTATGTTGATCTAAAGTAGCATGACATTTTATATCTCTACAAAATTGTAAACAAATAGCCTGCATTAATTGGGGAGATGATACACTTTCAGATAGAAATCGTTCAATAAGAGTTGGCTCTGGTTTTATATTAAGGAGTGTAAATCCTTTTTCAGAAATAAAACGCAACTCATGTTTTTCCCAATATGGAATGTCAATAGAGTAAACTCGCCCACGTAAATCAGGATTGGCGCGAACTGCATCATCACTGCGATGAGTGACTGATACAACTACGATAGATGTACCAAGTCTTGCAGCTTCTTTAAACTGTTCTGCAAGTGATCTTTGTACAGATTTATCAATATAGTGAAAATCGTCAATAACTAAAGAGTATCCTTGTTGACCAACAAATTCAAGTAATTCTGTGCCGTTTGGGCCTTCGTATTCATTGATTACTCCTGAAGAACTTTCTCTACTAACTTTTCCCTCACCTCCTACCTTTGCATTGAATAGAAAAGGCATACTAAATCCATTCTCAATTTTTCCCGTAGTTTCTAAAGTACCACTAGTGTCATTGGAGATTGATTGAGATGAGGGGAATTTTAGTTTCTTACGTATTTTTTGCCAAAATATTGATTCCTTGTTAATACCTCCTCCAGTAATTAGAACAATATTACTTTCACCTATTACACTTTCACACAGAACTGTTTTACCGCTTTTCGATGGCCCAGAAACTGAACAAATAAAACCTTTAGTGTTAAGAGCGTCCTGAAGACGCTGCTCAAGCTTTAATTTTTCTCGACTGTTATAAGTATATTTTGGTAAAAACCCAGGAGTAAAAATGTCCGTTGCTTTCATAATAAGTTAGAAAATTACAAAATTTACTTTACATAGGCATTTGGTTCTTTATAGCACACTAATTATTAGTTCAACTGTCATAAATATAGAATTAATAAAGAATCTAAAGTTAAATGCCACCAAACGGATGCTCTAATAGATAAAGCATTCCCAGCAGTACCGTATTTAAAAAACAAACACGTCATGGTTAAAGGAGATGCCTCCCCATTTAATAGTGACATTATATCGGCTTACCACGAGTTCAGTTTTGTGCATGTGTGAGGATATCACTGCTAACCAGTACGAACTCGTGGTAACTAAGTTGCGATTAGCTGCGCCACTGCCCGCAGGTCGATCGCTTAGCAAGGCGTCATGTGCGCCGAAAGGAAAGGGAACGCCAGAGGCAGGTAGAGATGGAAGCTTAAGAGCGTGAGGCTCAAGCTATGAGCAATCAGTATGGAATTGACCCGTGTCCGCTCCCCCCATCTATATATAGATCAACTAGTATCCCTGTGGACACCACCAAGAGCGAGACTGCCGATGATGAAGAGAACGGGTGGGGGAAGGTGAGGGCGATCGCACAGCAAACTTTCCAACTGCTTGATTCTGGCATTGAGTAAAATCCGAGAGACCTTAGCATTCTTGGCGCGAGATGAGCGATCGCTAAACCCGGATTTCTCACTTGTGAGAAATCCGGGTTTAGGTCGCCGCCGAGATACCCTATTACTCCTAAGAGTCGAAAACACAGCAAGAGCAACAACCAACACCACTTCAACCGAGACATTGGTAGCTGTCTGTTCTCTCGCTTCCAAGCTTGTCAATAACGGTTGTCGAGTCTCCCCACGAGATGCGCAACGCCCCAAGTAAATATAAGGTAAGGTACAAGATTAACAAAGAGGACTGTGAAACACAGAGAATATGGAATTGCTTCAAGCAAGCCGCATCAGTACAATGAATGGTTCCCCATCGTCTTGTGCAAGAAATGTTTGTACCTCTTGGAAACCAGCTTTTTTCCATGCTTTAAGGGCACGTTTATTGAATGCCGCCACTG
>JAJPJF010000491.1 GCA_021324415.1 Nostocales cyanobacterium Centralia_MAG_434 | reverse complement strand
CTTACAAGTAAATATGTCTATGACTTTAGTCGTTGTTGTACATTTAAAATAAACTCTTAAAATAAATGGCACACATAGAAGTATCGCCAGGAGTTTACCGCTACACAAAGCCATTGGTGTGGTAGGCGATCGCCCTAAAGGGTGCTGGGCTTTAGCCAAATCGCCCCAACCCAAGAATCAAAATACATTGGCGATATTTGGCGAGATTTCAACCACTCTTACGACTGCCATTCATGAGTTCTCGTCCAATCACATTCTGCTGCGATTGCCCAAAGGGCAGTGCCAAAGGCAATCGCTTTTACTTGGCGATATTTGTCTCTATTTCCCAATTACCTTATCATCAGGCAGACACCCCAAATTTACTCAGAGTCTCTCCTCACTGCATCACCTATTTATGGTGATCAGCGCGATTGGCGTTCGCCAGTGCCCTTGGGCGATTGCCATGCGCGGCCAGTGGGCTAAAGCCCAATCGCCCAAAGCGGGCGGTGTCGGAGTGCACAATAGCCAATTCTCCAATGGCACTGAGGACGTGAAAAACTCGCCTTCTGGCGATTGCCTTTGGCACCGCCCTTTGGGCGCTTGCTTTTACCTCCACCTTTTTCACCAAAATCGCACAAGAGCCTATTTATTTTGATACTCGACAACTGCACAAGAGCCTTCAAGTTTCGTCTTGCATACCAATGAGCTTGGCATAATAACCATCCTGGGCAAGTAGTTCGTCATGACTGCCAGTCTCTACGATACGCCCTTGCTCAAGTATGTAGATTCTGTCTACATAACGTCCTGCCAACATGCGGTGAGAAACCAGTACCGTGGTAAGTCCCTTCCTGACTGCTCGCAATTGCGATAGAACCAAGGCCTCAGTTCTGGTATCTAGTGCAGAAAAGCAGTCGTCCAGCAGCAAGATGGGGGTCTGGCGAATCAGCCCACGGGCTAGACTGGTTCTCTGTTTTTGTCCACCTGATAAAGTTACCCCACGCTCGCCAATCAATGTGGATAAACCTGCACTGAATTTATTAATCGTTGCTTCCAGCTGTGCATCTCGGGCAGCCTGCCAGATTAACTCGGGCGCTCGCTCCGGATTGTCAAATGAGATGTTCTCCGAAATTGGTGCAGCAAACAGGAACGCATCTTGGGGGACAAATGACAGGTTCTGGCGCAGATGACTTAGTGAAATGTCTCGTAGGTCTTGCCCATCTAGTTTGATTTGTCCGCTATTCGGCTCCAGTTGCCTGGCTAGCAGCCGCAGCAAGGTGGATTTGCCAGATCCTACACGACCGATGATGGCAATCATTTCGCCAGGGCTGATACTCAAGGATATCTGTTCAAGAACCAGACGCGATCGCAGTCCAGCACTGACCGGGTAACTATATGACAGATTGTAGACCGTGATTTCGCCATTGATAGGCTGGGCTGGTAAGCCTGTCGGAGCATCTTGAATCTCAGGTTTTTCATTCATGATCCCAAATACTCTGGTTGCAGCTGTACTGGCATTGAGCAAAGCATACACTACAAAACTGCTCTCCTTGATCGTCCCGAGAATCATAGCCAAATAAAAGATGAAAGCTGTCAGCGTGCCGACACTCATTTGCCCAGCCAATACTTGGCTTCCACCCACACCAACAACAATCAAAGTCATCAAACCACTACCCAGCACTATGGAGGCAGTTAGAATAGCATTCAAATGGATCAACTCTTGATTGGCTATCGCATAACGATTTGACACTTTTGTAAAATGTCTAATCTCACGCTCTTCCTGGGCATGAGACTGGATGGTACGGATACCCTTAAGGTTTTGCTGCACCGTTTCTGTTAACGCACCAAAACCTGCTTGCACCGCTGCCGATGCCAGCAAAATACGCCCTGCTAAATACCAGCCATTAACGACTATCACTAGCAGTAAAGGAATGAGCAACAATGTCAACTGGACTGACTGTTGTAGCATAAAAATTGGTGCAATGAACGCCACGCCGATTAGGCTCACCAGTCGATGCACTGCGGAACGGAAAAAGCGCCGGATGGCCTCCATGTCATTGGTCGCTCGTGCAATCAAGTCACCCAAGTGGTAATTGGCATAGAAGCCGCGACCAAGGGTTTGTAAGTGTGCATAGAATGCTTGCCGTAAGTCATAAGATATGTAAATTGAAATCAGCGCGTTGTTGCGACGACCAAAGTGCAGGATCGTAAAGCGCACAGCCGTCAAACCAAGTATCGCAAGAATTGGCAATAAGATATTCCCGTCCTGCTTTGAAATCAGATCAATACCGACTTTCAGATAGACGGGAATGGCAGCTTCAACAACATGAACACTCAGCAGAGCTAATACTGCTATTAACCACTTAAAACGATAAGGCTTAAAGTAGCGAAAAAGTTGCTGTAACGAAGTTAAGGTACGTATGTCTGATTTCAATTTTCCTCGGTCAGCTAGCATTGGTTTACTCTTGCTATATAGGGAAAAATCGATGTTGGATAAAAGCGATTATTTTCTTGAATTACTCAATCACAGCAGTTTGCATCCAACAGGACTTACAGCTTCGTAATTGTGCAAATAATCAGGCTAATACAATCGGCAAATCAGCTTAATTGAGATCAATTCTTTGTATAAATGTATTTTTCGGAAATCACTTCACAATATTAGACATCCTGAATTGGGCGGTATGATGTGTTTTCACGTTTCCCCTTGTACAGTTGCGCTTCATAAAGCGTTTTATAAAAACCATTATGAAACATCAATTGCGTGTGATTTCCCACTTCCACTAATTGTCCATGATTTAATACAACAATGCGATCTGCTCGGCGAATAGTCTGTAATCTATGGGCAATGATGATGGAAGTTCTGTTGGCGGTAACTCTCACCAAGGCTGCTTGTATAGCAGCTTCAGTTTCTGGGTCAATGCTGGCAGTGGCTTCATCGAGAATGAGGATTTCGGGGTTCAGGGCAATGACACGGGTAAACGCTAGCAACTGGCGTTGACCTTGCGATAGATTTTGACCACGGTCTTCCAGTACCGTATTAAAGCCTAGTGGCAAGGATTCTATGAAATCTAGGGTCTGTATTAGTTTGGCAGCTTGTCGGGCATCTTCCAGCGTGATAGTTGGGTTACCCAAGGCGATGTTGTCATAGACGGTACCAGGAAACAAATGAAAGTCTTGAAAGATAATACCTACACGCTTACGGATCTGTGCAGGGTCTATCTGCATGATGTCGATGCCATCGATGAATAAGCTATTTTCAGGCACGTCGTAAAAACGGCAGATGAGCCGGGTCAGCGTGGTCTTACCAGAGCCAGTGGGCCCGACGATGGCGATGTTCTCGCCAGGTGCCACAGTAAGATTGAAGTGATGGATAACTGTTTCGCCGTTTTCATAACGAAAATTCAGATTGCGAAACTCAATCCGGCCGTGTAAGCCTTCGGGTAAGGGTATAGGTTGCAAGGGCACGGACAAAGACTCCTTCCAGTCCAGCAGCCCGAATATGCGTTCGCAAGCTGCCGCCGCTCGAAAGACCGCATTTGCTTGATCCCCCAAAGCCACAATCGGGCGGAACAGCATATCGCTGAATTGTAAGAATAACACGACCGATCCTAGGGTGGTAGTGTGGTTAAGTACATCTTGTCTGCCCAACCAGAGGATACTAGCGATCACTAAATAGGATACGTTGTCGATGATGGGATTGTATACTGTCTCTGCCATAATAGCCTTTGTCTCGGCTATTTTATTGGCTTGGTTAATAGCAGAGTAGCGTTGAAAGCTCAATGCCTCTCGCCCAGACATCTGCACGATTTCAATCCCTGATAAGTTTTCGTGCAAATGCTCGTTGAGGCGCGATAAGGTGGCGCGAATGACTTGATAAATCGGACTAGAATAACATCTGAAAATGATGATTACACCCGCCACAAACAACAAAAAGGGTGATAGCTTTGCTGCGAGCATCGCATCTAGAGAGAGCATTACACTTACAGCAACAACCAAGGGAATCAATTCTCCAGTCAACGCACCGACACCAGTCAGCAATTCGGACAAGCTCTCAATATCATTGGCAATCCGAGTCAATACCTGTCCAACCATAACCCGGTCATAAAAAGCAGGGGGCAGATGCTCGACATGGGCAAACAGATCGCGACGCAAGTCGCTCAGACCCAACAGTGCCGCACAAGACAACTGAGTGCGGAAGGCACACCCAAAGCCAGACCAAAGCAGTACCCAGAATAAGCCAACTATACAGGCAGCAATTATTTGTTCGGTGTTTAGCGTGATTGCTAACCATTGGATTAATGCCGTTTGTCCATAGTCTGGGAGATCAGTCCGGTATTTATGCAACAAGATACTGTCCACTACCACCCGGCTAACTACAACTGTTACCAACACGGCAGCGGTGGCCGAGATCATTGCAAACAACAGTGCTAACGCAATGCGCCAGTGGTACGGGGCCATCCAGTGCCGCAGTCGCCAGACATTGCTAACAAAGGAGTTACGTGTACCAATTGAAGCATCAATTGGGTCGAACTGGTCAAAAGTGTTAGAGGTTTTTGATGATGTCATACTTTATCCCGTGAAAAGTCAGGGTCATAATTGCCCCCATCCTCCCCATGACAGGGAGGCTTCCGCTTTTTCCATCCTCCTTTACCCCCCTCGGAGTTCCCCCTCCCTTGCAGTTGGAATACTTAGGGAATCGACCTTCCTTAAGACCGATTGGAGCTTACCGTGTGAGGATGAACAAGTGATTCAACGCTTAGCCTCGACTTTATTTTAAAAGTACACTTGCCTTGAAAATTTATCCATGTTAACTTAATTTTAGCTTAAAATACGATAAATCAATTGATTTAAGGTATTTTAAGGCTTTTTTGTCACTTTCATGCAAGAATAATAATAAAAAAAACGACGAAACTATTTCAGAGAGCATGATAGAACCTCGCTCAGCCGCACCAACAGTCAAATTTGTGGATGAATATTGTCAATGGTATAAAATCTATTTTCAGATATTAGGAGCTTCGAGGCTTGTTATGGAGAGAGTAATAAAAATCTCGTATCTCTATTAGATAAATGTATTAGATGAATTAGGTTTAAACTATTACAGTAAGTAGCGATTTACTCAAATCATTTTTTGGGACTACTTCCTAGGAAAAAAACAACATTTAAAGTACCATTGTAAAAGCTCTTTGTGTTCAAGTAACTTTTCACAATACGATATTTATTACATAATCTGCTAATAATAGTATAAAGATGGTGATAGAAATAGAGCGCAAGTTTTTAGTTAAAAATGATAGTTGGCGTTCAATGGCTGTAGGAACTTTGTACAAACAAGGCTATATTCATACAGGAAAGGAACGAACAGTTCGGATACGTATTATAGGCAATGATGGTTATCTAACAATTAAAGGACCAAGAGTTAGCAACTCAAGGATAGAGTTTGAATATCCCATTCCTGTCGAGGATGCAGAAAACATACTCTTCAACCTTTGTGAACGTCCTTGGATCGAAAAAATAAGGTATAAAGTTAAGATGAGTGGTTTGATATGGGAAATAGACGAGTTTGATAACGAAAATAAGGGGTTAATTGTAGCAGAGGTCGAACTTTCTCATGAAAAGCAAACTATTGTATTTCCAGAGTGGATTGGCCAAGAAGTTTCCAGTGATCCGAGATATTCTAACAGAAATTTGATCAGGTATCCATTTAGCCATTGGTAGGAATAGATATAATGTCGTGATGTAGAAAGTCAAATGTTTCATACCAGAATGTTTACATTTCAATTACTCTTGAGCATAACTAGGATTAAGAATCAACTGAAGAATCAACTTTTATCGTTATGATAGCCTTTTTAAGGCTGAAAGTTGTCACTTAATTTTTTGACAGTAAATAAGAATTAACTTAACTGTTGAATAAATTTTAGAAATCTAACGAATGTAACTACCTAGCTAACTATAATGACTCCAATTGCAATAACACCAGCGACTCCTGAATGGGAAGCCGCATTAACTTTAGTTTCTTGGTTATCATCGAATGAAATTCCTCAAAAGCCCCTTTCCAGAACATTCTACGAGTTATACCAAAAAATTGCGTTGGAGCATCGAGTTATAGGACGAATTCTCGACCGATTGCTAGCGAAAGGCGAATCTGGGGAAGCATTTCCTCTCTATCAAGAATTAGCTTCGCAACAATGTCAAATTATTGGGCAGCAACGTCAGATAGAAGCAGCTGTACTGAGACTCCTCTCTCAAATGAGTGAAATTACAAAGGAATTTACCATTGTCAAAGGTCTATCTATTTACTATGCAACGCAAAACCCTTTCTTGATATACAGTAGCGGTGATAGAGATATACTGATTCGTTATCCTTCCTTGGCACTTGACTTATTACATCGCCCAGGGATTGGTGACTACAAACCACCAGTGCAGCACGAAGAAGTAAACATCCTTTTCGAGGGATGCTTTTACTTTGATTTTCACAAGCACTTTCCTGTGTGGTTAAGAGTAGGTTCTTATCACTCTGTCCAAACCAACTGGAATTTAGGCTTGGAAATAAAACACCAGGGGAACATAATTATTAAGGAGATTGACTACGACGATATTCGTGCTCATTCACTACCCCAAATTATTAGTGGAGAAATAAATATTCGATATCCTCGCCCAGCAGCAGCAGCATTCGTGCAGATCGTGCATTTCTATCGAGACTTGATTCGCATATTTATCCCCAGCCTCCGTCGGCGACCACGAGTGAGGCTGCAAGAACTACTGGACATTCGTGATCTTGTAAGTGATCGCAATTTTGATGTCGAATACTTCAAGTACCTGACTGAGAAATATGAAGCACGACAGCAAGTGCATATATGCGCCAGTTACATTTGGGCTTTCTTTCAGGATTCTGTGCTGCTGGATGTGCTAGCTGAATCGCCACTGTTCAACTACATTGATGAGCCAGCCGAATTAATCGCTGATGTGTGGCATGGATTCACTTTTTCTTTTACGCAAAGTCCTGCTTATCTCTTATTTTGCCCATTTGTGGCACCTACTATTGTTTCAGAAATTCCATCAAACACCTTGCAAAAGTACAGCCCAGGCGAAGTTTATCGCCTAATGCTTGGTGATGGACAATCAATCGTTCACACGCATGGAAATATCAATAACTTCTCGGTCGAACTGCGCATTCATGAGTTTGTAGAGATTGACGCGAGCTTTAGCGCAGATGCTAAAACCTCGGCACCGCTCTGTTCATTTGTCTGCATCGGCTTGCAGTACTTCCATTTCAACTTTGGAGCTACTGAAGCCCGACACCGCTATGCAATAAGTGAGGGCTCGGAATTGCTACAGGAAAGCCACACCGTCAACAATGGCATTCACCATGTAAAACTATGCCTGAGTTTCGATCCACATCAACAGGATAACAATGAAATTAGGTCTTTATTTTGCTTCGGCGCACTAAGACCAAATGGTTATCTTGATCATGGCGCGATGGTATCAATCCGAATCCCTGCATTCCTTGATAGAGATCGGGCAACGGGCGCACCTTGATGAATAAAGGCGAATAACATAAACTGAACAAAAAAATGAAAAAAGACTATACAATACCTTTGCCAAAAAGGATCATATACAAAACTACTGAAATTCTTTGTTAATCTACATTTTCACAGTTTTTGAAACCTCTTCTTAGAGGTTTTGTGAGAAATATGGGATAAGTACTAGCTTTTCATTGTTATTTATGAGAATCTAAATTTTGCCTTAACATATTAATAATCGGTAGATTAATAGTAAATTATTCTTACAAGTGGTTCTAGCAGCAAAAAAAAAGAAGTCTAATCAGAGATTCTGTGTAAACGACAAACAATTGTATTAACAACTTTTAATATGAATGCAATCTACGACACATTAGGACTTCGATACGCAACCACCCGTCGTGCCGACGCCAAAATTGTTGCCAGCATAACTAGGTTAGCTGACTTACATCTGAAAGGAACATATCTAGATTTAGCCTGTGGTTCTGGCAATTACTCAACAGCGCTAAGCAGATTGATAGATGGCCAGTGGCATGGATTAGATTCTTCTATCGTTATGCTCGAGCAAGCTAAAAAACAATCATCCTTGATTAAATGGAAAGTAGGAAATGCTGAAAATCTACCTTACACTGACAATAAGTTTGATGCTGTAATTTGCGTCAATGCAATTCATTTCCTAGACTTAGCTAGAAGTTTTCAGGAAGTATACAGAGTATTAAATAAGGGACGCTTTGTTATATTTTCTGCACTTTCTGAACAATTAGAGAATTACTGGCTGATTAATTATTTTCCAAATATGATTCAACGAGCAATGGACAGTATGCCTACTCAAGCTATAGTAAAAGAATATTTAGTAAAATCGGGATTTATTATTAAGGATATTATCCCTTTTACTGTTGAAAAAGATATTACTGATTTCTTCCTGTACTCTGGAAAATTCAATCCTGAACTTTATTTAAACTCTGATATCCGTAACAATATGTCTCAGTTTTCGAGACTATGTTTACCTGAAGAATTAGACGCCGGACTTAGCAAGTTAAGGCACGACATTACGAATGGAAATTTTACAAAAGTGTCAAACCGATATTCATCTATTCATGGAGATTGTACCTATTTTGTAGCATCAAAGGATTAATAAGAATGGATGTATTTAGAAATTATATATCGATTGATATGCATTGCCATGGAATTGGAAATTTTGACTTTGTAGAACCCTCACAATTAGTGTTAGATAAAATTGAAGAACATTTACGAATTGAATGTCATCGTGCAATTTTAACACTTTATATACCTCATTCAAAAATAAATGAATTGGAAAAATTAGCGGAGGATTTTTATCAGGGTGTATTGGATGGTCGATATTGCAATATTGTTGGCATAGCGCTTGAGGGACCTTTATTATCAAGTATTGGGGGAACGCCAGAACAGGGTTGCTGGATACCTAGTAAAGATGAGTGGCGACGCTTGGCGGCAATCGGCAAAAAGGGATTGAAGTATATTGTTCTTTCTCCTGATGCAGAATATAGCACTAACACAGATACAAATTATCCAGATTCTATAAATTGGATTGTCGATATTCTTTATGAGAATGGTGTTAGACCATCGCTTGGACACTATAAGAAAGATAATCCTGAGAAAGCTGCATCTCAAACCTTAAAAATAATTGAACATGTAAGTAAAAATAAATATCACCCGCTGTTGACTGACCATCTTTTTAACGATATGCCTTTAAACTTCAAGCATTCCTGGCGTTCTTTTAAAGAGAAAAAAGAGCGAGCCAAGGATATAAAAAACCTGCATCTTGAAGACTGGGATAAGAGCAACATTAGACAAAAGATGGGTGCGGTTCCAGCAGCAATTATCGAAGGCGCTTACAGCGGTAATGTGAAAATATGTATGAATTTTGATGGGGAGCACGTTGACCTGGAAATTTGCAAGAAGGCTGTAGAAATAATAGAGAGCAAAAATATAATGTTAATGACTGACAGAATTCAAAGTCAAGTGTTGGGAGGTCAGAAATTGCATCTTAAAGGTGATAGTACATTGCTGTATCAACATTTGAATATTGTTGCCGGGGGCACACAATCTGTAATGGCTCAATTAATGAAGATGATCAATGTGGGTATTAGAGTTGATGATATTTTAAATATCATTTGTATTACTAGTTCAAATCAACTGGGATTACAGCCTTTTCTCTATGTACCTGCCTTGGAAAAACTTCAGAAGGAGGAGCCATTCAATAGACTTATCTGTGAAACGTAAATGCTTACTGTAAATCGGTTTGACGAATTCAGGTTGAATAGGCGATCTCTATCTAAGTCTCAGATAAGTATTTATGCAAATTAAATTACCCATTAAAATCGCCTCAAATACTTTTCTGGCAATAAGCGAGTGTGAAATTAATTTTGTCTAGGTACTTAAAATAGGTGTTTGAAGGGTTTCATGGACGAAAAAATCAAAATTTGGGGGAAAGGTATAAAATGATGTAATCATTTTAAGGAGAGAAAATAAGTACTACTGATTAAAGATACTAAGTAATTAAGTAGTAAACTGACGATTTCACAAACTGCCATAAGCACTTGACCATAACGGGTCCAAGCCCCCGAATTTATCCGGAACAGAAAATAAAATCTGTTACCAACGAGTAGGCGCGAGGAACAGGGCGTCCTTGCTCGAATCCCCCGTCTTGAGGCGGGGGTCCTTCTAACTTGAGAGTGGGGAGTGTAGAGTAGGGAATAGGGAGTGGGGAAAATACCTCTTTCATGCTTGGCGGTGAAACTTGTTTCATTGGAACTGCCCTCTACCTTCTCAAGGATACGTCAATATATCCATGAGGAGCTATACGCAATCTACCACTTATAATTTTTGTTCGATTTTTCTATTGTTCCACTTTATTTATATTAAGGATGTGTCTAATGTGTAGCATTCATATTAACAGAATATTGACCAAGCAAACCGAAAGAAGATTCAGTGATAAAAGTAGTCCCATTGATATTTCAGTAAATATTACAAATTACAGAGCAAAAATTTATCGGTATACTCAAGAGTCTTATTTTCAGGAGGCGTGGTATAACTTTTGCGAGTATTTCAGTGAGAGTGAAATATCAAATTTAGATAATTACATGTTTATATTATTTAAGCCAGACGCAGCCCTCGGGCGTTGTATCGCCCGCACATTCTGTTATATGGAGAAGCTAGGTTTTGATCCTATTTTTTATAAATTGTTGAGGTTGACCCGTCATTCAATTCGGGAGCTATGGCGTTACGAGTTTAATACCTCATCAGTACAGAGGTATTCAGTTATTGATCGCTTATTGCAAAATGCCAATTCAATGTTTGTTCTCTTTAAGAGACGGATTGTAACTGATACTTCTGCTTGTGCCTTCATTAATGATATCAAAGGTCCATCCTTATGTAGGGAAAGAAAAGCACATCACATACGTTCCGTAATCAATGCGCACGACGGAACACTCAATTTTATACATACACCGGACGAGACCATTGATTTTATCCGAGAGTTGGGTGTACTTTTTGACGAAAGTGACCGCAAAAAGATTATTCAATGCATTATCACTAGTAAAAGTATTTCTACTGATGTTGATATCGATCAAATTGAAAAAATATTTTACAGTGAAATGCCTGAAGCTAATTTTGATATTCTAAAAATGATATCTGGATATACTAAAGAACCCCTGCCGATTAATTTGGATATAAACTTAGACGAGGGTAAGCGTTGGGTATCAGATCATCTGGAAGAAGTTTTGAAAAATAATTGCACTCTAAGTTGGTGGGATCAAACAATATTAATTGCTTACGCAACGTTCCTAAATAGCGATAAAATTGAAAGAATACTTGACTATGAAGAAAAAAGATTATTTGATTAAGGGAGACTTCGTCTATCGAAATACGGATGTTCTCCATGCTTCTTCAGCTGTGAATTCTACCCTCTTTCTTAATGATGAACGGATACTTATTGATTTAGAAGCTGCTAACGGTACAGCCCTGTTGGGATATGACAGCAGTATTATAAAAGATGCTATTGAAGATATTGCTGCGTTACCAATGGTTCCGTCATTTGTGGAGACTGATATTAGAGTCGATTTGGCTGAACAGTTGGCTACAGCATTGAACTGTAAGTTGGGTGAAAACGGAAAGGTGGCGTTCGATTTAGGCGGAGGTCAGGGTATAGAGCTTGCCTTGAAGATGGCAGCAAAAAATAACCCAGGTAAACGCACTATAGTTGTACTGGATGGCAGTTATCACGGGCGTACTATCACTACATCCTGTCTTAGCGCTAGCCCTCGTTATCGCAATGCCTTAAATGGATCAGTTTTTAATGTTGTCCGACTACCTGTTCCTGAATTGCTCCCTGAGCTTGGAAGTAAAGCCAAAGAATACTGTATGGCGCACCTAAAACGTTTATTTAGCGATGAGCGATTTGGACTTTTCAGTGAAAAGGGAAGCGATATCTTAGGGTTTATTTACGAACCTGTATTAAATGTATCAGGTTTAGTTCAGCTAGATAGCGATTACCTTCACCAGATTGTAGAAAATATTAGAAGCTGTGGTGGCATGGTTATTGCTGATGAAATCTTTACTGGGTTTTACCGCTTTGGAACACTACTAGCTTCTACGCGCCATGGAATAGTGCCCGATTTTGTTGTAATGAGCAAGATAATTACCAATGGTATTGTCCCGGTGTCGATGGTTTGGGGGCGAGAAAAGCTTGTAACTGAAGTAACTTTTCCACCCGGTGAGCACAGTGTGACCTTTGGTAATAGTGTGCTTTCTTTTGCGATTGCAAAACGGGTTATCTCACGAGTTTTTACATTAATCGATGAAGATTTTAATAGAGTAAGTAAGTTTTTACAATGTATAGGTGATGAATTTTTTTCATCTCTAAAAGGAACTATAGAAGGATATAAGGTTGATGGATTGACAGCAAAGTTAATATTAAAGCCATCAATAAATGCTGGATTATTAAAGGAGAAGTTAGTCAAAGGTGTTGATATTGGCGATAAACAGTACGGATTGTTGGTTGCCAGTACTGGATTGGTAAATGATATGTTAATGCTGCATCCACCCGTGACAATTAGTGATGAGGAAATGGAAATTGCTATGAGTATTGTCAACAGATTGGGCAAAATCAAAATTTAACTGACAACTAAATAAAGTTGAAAATTAATAACTTTAGGATAAAGATTCAATGGATATTGAAGAGTATTTAGATAAACAAAATGGTAACTTGTCTTTCTTACCAGTCTTTAAATATTACCAATGGACGGAAGAGATATCATAATAGTATAGTGAATGACCTATGCATAGAAATTTATTGGCACGCTGCGGCTATATGGCTGCAATGGAGGATTTTATCACTGCTCGTACACCTTCATCAAGCTTTACTAAAGTGTTGTCTCTCTATCGCTTAATCAAAAAAGTAAGGCAGGTTCTATGAGGAATCTTAAGCCCCTATACATCCCAAAGCCTTGGCCTATGAGAATAGTACTTTTTAGCAGTAGCGGACCTGGTAATACTAATGCGCTTTTTGAAGTGCAAGATACTTATCCAGGATTGATAAAAGTCGTGTTATGTGTAGCGGATAGGCCCGGAATTCCAACGCTCTCTATTGCAGAGAGTCGTGGAGTGCCCTGCATTGTTTATGATTTTGAAAAAGAATATCGAAATCCTGCTAATAAGTGCACAGACAAGACGACGAAAGCTCAGTTACGAATGTTAATCCACAATCACATCTTAAAAGATATTCTTCGCTTTGAAGAAAGCAGTGCCAAGATTGACCTCGCTGTTTTGGCTTATCGACGTTTGATTGAAGGAGAATTATTAGACTACTTTCAAGACCGGATGATCAATCAACATCCAGCTGATTTAACGATATTTGATTGCTCGACCAAAAATAGGAAGTATATCGGTATTCATGGTCATAGTCGCACTATAAAAGATGGTTTTGGTGGTTCTCGCACAAGCTGTATAGTAGTCAACTCTGGGGTCGATAGTGGCGAGATTTTGGGACAAGGTGCTTTTTTACCTTTTACCGCAGAGGTAACAGATGCAAATATAAAAGATCATGAAAATTGTCAAAAAGTACATAGTGATTGGCCGCTCTTGCAATTTGTTGTCAAAGCCATTGCAGAGGGTCGCTATTCTCTAAGTAGTGAACGGTTTCCTGATGGGAATAGAAAGGTTTATTATGACGGGAAAGAGCAACCCTACTGCGGTGTCAGGTTGTAATAGCTGGATGCCTAAGCCAGGAATGTGCATTTAAAAAAAAGTCGTGAAATTTGAAAGGGCTGGAAGGGTTGATTTGAGGTACTGATGGAGTGAGTTGTATATTCCCACGAGATGCGCAACGCCATAAGTAATTGAAGAAGCTAGTCCCAATGAAACAAGTTTCACCGCCAAGCATGAAAGTTGTATTTTCCCCACTCCCCACTTTCAAGTTAGCCCCTCATGGGAAAAACCCACAACCAAATATGAAAATATGATAATTTTGGGGATGGTACTTCAACAGAGGTTGTCCTTCAATAGTGCAATATAAGCCTGAAAGTTAGTCTAACCCTGATACTCTTCAAGTACAACCAAATGTCGCAACCGTGTAGGATCAGACACTCTAAGCACGCAAGAAGCGAATTTTAGCTTTTCGAGTATCTCTGAGGTACCACTTCAAAACCAAGCTGTAACTAGGAAGTGAGGTAGAAATGCAAGTAGTTTATACGCTCGCTCGCCGGACTAGACGTCCACAAGAAAACAGTTACAGCTTGCATGATTACCCCAAATCAAAAAGGAGGTACAAAGAGAGAAATTCGCACCTTTGAAACCCATACCAATAGCTTATTAAACATGCTGGATTGGTTATTAAGTTTTGGTTGTACACATATAGCTTTTGGATTGTACAGGAGAATACTGGCGTCCAGTGTTCAACATTTTAGAAAGCAGTTTAGAGGTGATGTTAGTCAATGCTCATCACGTAAAAAACGTTCCAGGACGCAAAACAGACGTTAAAGACTCGCAGTGGCTTGCCGAACTATTACAACATGGGCTGTTGCGTCCAAGTTTTATTCCACCGCTACCACAACGGGACTTAAGGGACGAGCGTGCGTCACCGGAACAATTTTGTTCGTGAACGTTCGCGCTCTAGTCAACCGTATCCAAAAAGTAACCGACAGCCACATACTGTTGTTGGATTTTAGCCAAAATTTAATTTTCAAGCTAGAAGGTTGATGTGATGATCTATACTAGACGAGTCATGTCTTCTGCCCTGCTTTACCCATAAGTGTCTTAGCTAATAATCCTTAGCATTTATAAACTTCAGAATCGTAGTCTGCTAGATGCCAATTCTTAGTACTTTTTAATTGTTCTAATGTTAAGTTTTTCACGCTTTTTAAATTCGTACCATCTACGTAGGCACCACTTATGTCAGTACCACTTAGGTTGACACCACTCAGGTTGACATTATTCAACTCGGCACCACTCAAGTTGGCACCATTTAGGTCAGCATCATTCAAGTTGGCATTGTATAGGTAGGCATTAGTCAGGTCGGTATTACTCAGGTTAGCACCATTTAGGTTAGCACCATTCAGATAGGCACCACTCAGGTTGGCTTTGTACAGATAGGCTTCACTCAGGTCGGCATCGTACAGGTTGGCACTACTTAAGTTGGCATTGTACAGGTTGGTATTATGCAGATTGGCATCGTACAAATTAGCATCACTTAGGTTGGCGCTACTTAGATTGGCATCACTCAGGTTGGCTTTGTACAGGTAGGCATCACTCAGGTCGGCATCGTACAGGCAGGCATGACTCAGATTGACACCACTTAGGTCAGCATCACTTAGGTTAGTTTTACTTAAGTCAAGTGGATTTTCCTCACCATATTTATAGCTTTTTGTGCGTCTACCGATTACGGTTAGTACTGCTTGAATATCTGTTGTGATAGTAGGAATATCCTGGTAACTATCTGTAGTAGGTAGGCGATTTTTTTGATGAAGGCTTAATACACTTGCCCACAGAGAGATATTATCTGTTTTATCTTTTTGTTCTCTAGGAGGGTTAGGGGATCTCTCACGTACGTAAGCTGTTAGAATTTCTATGATCTGCCAATAATCTTTATTAGAATCTTTAGAAATCCGCTCAAGTGCATAAACAGCCCCTAGTCGGACATGAATATTTACATTCCCTAACTGTTCAACTGCCTTGCTAAATCGCTCTGTGACTTGCTTTTCTTCCGTAGAACTCTTGCATAAATTTTTTATGCTATATTAATAAATTGTCTTTTTTTTGATTTACGGAGCTAAAATAGTGGAACTCTTGTATAAATTCTTAAACAAATGGTTTTTAATAAAAGCAAAAATAAAATTTAGCACAATAAATTTATCCAG
>JAJPJF010000339.1 GCA_021324415.1 Nostocales cyanobacterium Centralia_MAG_434 | reverse complement strand
TGATTTTTAATTCACCGATTTTACCTCAGATGACAACAATTATAAATTTTTATTTTCCTTGAATTCCCTATTCTAACAACCGAACTATGAACTCGATTTCTCCCGTTGCTTCCCAGGCAATCTCTCTATTTTATTGAGTATTTATACTTGTTTCTCCGACACAACTGTCTTTTTGGCCATTGCCTCTCGCTGAAAAACTAGTTACTTTGTACTACATTTTGAATTCCAAAATCGGGGTTAATACTCTATTTTTTTCAAAATGAGAATTGCTGACATACTCAGCATCCACTTTGGGGATACACCACTGTTCCTTTAACCACGGCTTGACATCGTTTTTTTTAAATAAAAACGCACAGTTTCATAACTAATAGAATCCACAATATTTAGAGTTACTATCCGGTCTGCTAAAAGTTTTAGTGTCCATCGTGTACGTCCATCCGGAGGTTCTGAACAAGCTGTTACTTTTCAATAATGCTTCTTTAAAACCATCAAGCTTCCGTGGTTTGGGTGGATGAGGACGGTCATTGACCGTGCTCTCAATTCCAATGAAGATCAACTTGGCGCGGGTGCGCTCAACTGTCGAGACGCTGACTCGTAGTCTATCTGCAATCGTCGCATCAGTTTCACCGCTCCGTTGCCATCAGAAGAATGTGGGCGCGAGTAATACTTCTTGCTTTACTATTGCTTGTTTTGAGAGCGCGATCGCAGTTTTTCTGCTTCCTCTGTACTCAAATTTACAGTATACTTTTTTGCCATAATGACATACTTAGCCTGACTTCAATTAGCTTACCAAAAACCTGTGTGACCCCGCACGCGTTGGCTTGATAGACTACTAGGAAGCGATCGCTTCAAAAAGACAAATAAAAAAGATCGACAACACAAGCAGGACTAATTCCTCTATTGGCAAACCAATAGTTTATGTTGTGTGAGAAAACTTATTAATACTGTCGAAAGCCAGTAAAGAGAAACTACTTATTTTTAATTATTGATACAATTAGCACAAATTAACTTACTAAAACTGTAGCAAGGCATATTTTTTACTACAAAGTTGGTAGTAGCATGAAATGAAAAGTGGGAGAAATCGACACCAGTTGGTAACTTACTAGCCACTTCGCAAAAAAATTAGCGATTTGCAAAAAAATTAGCGATGTCTATGCTATAGTCAAAACAGGAATCAAAAAAGCGTGCTTCACAAGAAAACCTCAACGAAAAACTGAGTTAATCTTAATAGCCTTCTGTAGTTCTGGTAAATCCGCTCCAACTCGCTACGCATTTTGTAACGAAGAGAAACCAGATGAAGCCCGATAGCGACCTTCGTAATAACTTAAAGTCAATCAGAACCCGCTTAGGCATGAGCCAACAAGATTTGGCTAACCTAGCTGGAGTTACTCGTCAGACAATTAGTGGTGTAGAGTCAGGACAAAGCGCTCCTTCAGTTGCGATGACACTTCGTTTAGCTTCAGCGCTGGGCTGTCATGTCGAGGATTTATTCTGGTTCGAGCAGGAATTGCCAGAAGTTGAAGCAATTCTTGCCAAATCTATCTCTTGCAATCAAAAACAGCGAGTCAGTTTGGCGCGGATTGGGGGACAATGGATAGCATATCCTTTAGTTGAGAGAGATGCTTTTCGCGTCGAAATGATTCCCGCTGATGGTGAGGTAGTTGCGGTGAGCCACCCCGTTGCGCGGGTTCCCCCCGTTGTAGAGAGTGGGGAACCCGTAAGGGTGGAGGGGTTCCCCGGCATAAGCAAACTACCGTTAGCGTCAGCGGTAGCGAGGAACGAGCGTCACCCGAAGGGTGAAGTTAATAGCCTCTCAGGTACAAACACAGTCAGGGTTAGGCTGCTTGATGATTTGGACAAACTTCACAACACAGTGGTAATTGCTGGTTGTGCGCCTGCACTATCATTATGGGCGAGAGCCACCGAACGTTGGTATCCGCAACTACGAGTGCAACATAACTTTGCCAACAGCATGGCTGCATTGCATAGTTTATGCCGAGGTGAAGCTCACATTGCCGGGATGCACCTGTATGATCCCGAAAGTGGAGAGCATAATACTCCTTTTGTTCGGGAAGTACTAGGCGATCGCACATCGGTTTTAATTACCCTTGGTGTTTGGGAAGAAGGACTCTTGGTTGAGTCTGGTAATCCGATGGGAATTAAAACAGTAACCGACTTAGTAGATGCCAAAGCAATGATTGTCAACCGCGAAAAAGGTGCTGGCACTCGTATGCTTTTAGAACGTAAACTGCAAGAAGAGGAATTACCATTCCACGCAGTTAAAGGATTTGATCATATCGTTAAAAGTCATCAAGACGTTGCCGAAGCCGTAGTATCAGGAATTGCCAACGCAGGGATGAGTACGGCATCTATAGCTGCTTCCTTTGGGCTAGGATTTGTACCTCTGCATTCCTCACGATACGACTTAGTGATTCTTAAAGAATATTTAGAAGAAGCACCAGTACAGCAGTTGCTTGGTACTTTAGGAAATCGGCTGGTTCACTCTCAATTAGAAGTTCTCGGCGGTTACGACACAAGCAAAACCGGGGATGTTGTAGCGAGGATATAGGAATGGTTAGTGGGTAGTGGATAGTGGTTAGTGGTTAGTGGTTAGCAACTATCAATTAACAGCTATCAACTATCAACCAACAATCAAAAACTTACTCAAAACTTTGAATATGTATTGGCTTTTAACAGTTTTTGCTGTAGAGCGATCACCTCCAGCGTGTGCTAAGGGAGATCCAAAAAAATAAATATCCAGCCTTATTAAAACGAATACCCGACTGCGCCCACGAGCTAACCACCAAGGCTGGATATTTATTTACTGGTAAGTGCCTAATCGCCCATTGCCCCCTGGCAACGTTCTACAGGCGATCGCTCTATGCAAAAAGACCCACCAAACAATTGCAGGAATAACTCATCATGTCCGACGAAAAAATTAGACAGATTGCTTTTTACGGTAAAGGTGGTATCGGTAAATCTACCACCTCCCAAAATACCCTAGCTGCAATGGCAGAAGTGGGTCAACGCATTCTAATTGTGGGTTGTGACCCCAAAGCTGACTCCACACGCTTGATTCTCCACTGTAAAGCTCAAACCACCGTGTTACACCTAGCTGCTGAACGCGGTGCTGTGGAAGATATCGAACTCGAAGAAGTGGTGATCACTGGCTTCCGAGATATCAGATGCGTAGAATCTGGTGGTCCAGAACCTGGTGTAGGTTGCGCCGGTCGGGGTATCATCACCGCTATCAACTTCTTGGAAGAAAACGGTGCCTATTCTGACGTAGATTTCGTATCCTACGACGTATTAGGTGACGTTGTATGTGGTGGTTTTGCTATGCCTATTCGTGAAGGTAAAGCACAAGAAATCTACATCGTTACTTCCGGTGAAATGATGGCGATGTTTGCAGCAAATAACATTGCTCGTGGTGTTCTCAAGTATGCTCACACTGGTGGTGTGCGCTTAGGTGGTTTGATTTGTAACAGTCGGAAAACTGACCGGGAGGACGAACTCATCGAAACACTAGCAGCTAGATTAAGTACCCAGATGATTCACTTCGTCCCCCGTGACAACATCGTGCAACACGCAGAATTGCGTCGGATGACAGTGAACGAGTACGCACCTGACAGCAACCAAGCTCACGAATATCGTACATTAGCCGACAAGATTATCAATAATACAAATCTTGCCATTCCCACACCCATCGAGATGGACGAGCTAGAAGAGTTATTGATTGAATTCGGTATTCTTGAAAGCGAAGAAAATGCAGCGAAAATGATTGCAGCAGCCGATGCAGCTAAAGAAGCCGAGAAGAAACTTGAAGATGCTGAAGGTGAAGCACTAGAAGCACTCAAGAAAGGTAATGTAGAGATAGTTGCACAGTAGCTAAGGCACATAAGCTTTTGTTTTTTAAATAGAAGCAATAGAAGTTGCTGAACACGGGTAAGGCACATGAGATCGAAAAAAGATACCAGCCCGAAGATCTAGATCCACAACACACAACGAATAATCCCAATACACGGCTGGTATCTTTTTTTGCGGTCTCCCCTAAGCAACCAGGTGGGCTTTTTAGCCCACCTTCTCCCAAATCGTAGAAACGACCTGGAGGTGTAAGAATGAAGTATGCATAGATATTCCCGCTCTAGCATTAATCTGTCAATGCTTTTGCGGCAAAACTAATAGTTTAGTTTTTCGTGTTCTCCTAATTTTGGTTGATTGTTTGGGAATGGGAGGTAGTTCTCATTCCCTTTTATTACATACGTTGCGTTCTTATGGATAACCGACACATAAAAATCTCTCTTTTCCCAGTCCCTAATCCCTAATCCAAGCGTCCCTATGAAACCCACCTCAGGACAAATCAACAACTCCCTTGCACCCGGATGCGAAAATAATCCCCAAAAGAAAAAATCTACACTACCCCAACCCGGAACCGCTCAAGGGGGTTGTGCCTTTGATAGCGCAATGATTACCCTCCTACCAATAGCTGATGCTGCTCATGTAGTCCACGGACCGAGTGGCTGTGCTGCCAGTATGTGGGGAAGTTATGGCAGTCTTTCTTCTGGTTCAACATTGTACAAGATCCGCTTTACCAGTGAAATAGAAGAAAATGATATCATCTTTGGTGGAGCCAAAAAGCTCTTGCATGGCATTATAGAATTGCAAAGACGCTACAAGCCCGCTGCGGTATTTGTTTACTCTACCTGCATCACAGCCATGATTGGTGATGACATCGAAGGTGTCTGCAAAGATGCCACCGAGCAAACAGGAATACCCGCTATCCCCGTACATTGCCCAGGATTCATTGGTAGCCAAAGTATGGGCAACCGCGTTGCTGGTGAAGCTCTCCTAGAACACGTTATCGGCACGGCTGAACCTGATTTTACCACATCATTAGACATCAATTTGATTGGTGAATACAACATCGCGGGTGCAATGTGGAACGTTTTGCCGCTTTTGGAAAAATTGGGTATCCGAGTTTTGGCAAAAATTACCGGCGATGCTCGCTACAAGGAAATTTGTTACGCTCATCGTGCCAAGCTCAACGTAGTGCTTTCTGCTAAAGCATTAACCAGTATGGCAAAAAGGATGCAGAAACGCTATGGCATTCCCTACATTGAAGAGTCTATCTATGGTGTGGAGCAAATAAATCAATGTCTGCGGAATATTGCCGCGAAATTGGGTAACGCAGATTTACAAGAACGCACCGAAAAGCTAATTGCTGAAGAAACTGCCGCATTAGAGGAAAAACTTGCTATTTACCGTACCCAATTGCAAGGTAAGCGCGTTGTTCTTTATACGGGAAGTTTTAAGAGTTGGTTAATTATCTTTGCGGCTCAGAAGTTGGGAATGAAAGTTATTGCTACTAGTACTCTCAACAGTACTGAGGAAGATATATCCAGAATTAAAACTTTGCTGGGTGAGGACAGCATAATTTTAGAGCAAGACAGTCCCAAAGAAATGCTACAGATAATTAACGTAAGTATTGCTGATATGCTGATTGCTGGCTCACGCTTTCAAGACACTGCCCTAACAGCTAAGATTCCTTTCCTCAACATTAACACCGAACGCAATCATCGCTATGCAGGCTATCTGGGGATATTAGAAATAGCGAAAGAACTGTATGCAGCTTTTTCTAATCCTGTATGGTCAGAACTACATCAACCCGCTCCTTGGAATGCAGAGGTATAAAAATGGCAATTCTTAGCGTTACCAGCACATCAGTTGCAGTTAATCCCCTCAAGCAAAGCCAAACTTTGGGTGCAGCTTTAGCTTTTTTAGGATTGAAGGGAATGATGCCTTTATTACACGGTTCTCAAGGCTGTACTGCCTTAGCTAAAGTTGTACTAGCGCGGCATTTCCGTTGCAGTATTCCCCTTTCCACGACAGCGATGACGGAAGTTGCGACGGTTTTAGGTGGTGAGGAAAATGTTCAAGAAGCAATTCTTACTTTAGTGCAGAAGTGCAAACCGGAAATTATCGGTTTGTGTACTACTGGATTGATGGAAACCAGAGGAGATGATATGGGGCGTTTTGTCAAGGATATTCGCCACCGTCACCCAGAATTAGATTATCTGCCGATTGTGGTTGTCTCCACACCAGATTTTAAAGGCAATACCCGTGAATGAAATTAATAAACCATAGGCAGATTACAACCTCAAAAGTACCTTAATAGAAGATAATTTCTTATAAAGAAATCGATAAAAAATTAGGTATTAAAGATTAGTTACATCACAAAACGAAGGTTATTAATTAACGTTACAAATAATATAATTTTTTTTTAAACTGAATATATAACGACAAGAATTATAACGAAAGACTGAACTTTCCGTCAAGTAATTTTGAGAGGAACGCCTTCTCACTCAAATCAGCTTTGTTAGTGTCCCCAGAAGCAATTGCATAACTGGTCTTTTAAAAAGCCATATTGACAAAAGTGCAATTGTATCTGAGTGTGTTTAAAGGTGACGAACGTGCTGAGCATTTATGGGAATTCAAAAAGAACATCATCAAAATCTTGCTCAAATTACAAATGAATATAGCCTAGATTTTTTCAACTCACACTTATCAAGTATAATCAAAGAATCTCTGATTACACAAAACCTGTGGCAATGCCGTTGTGGAACAGTTTTAACCCCAACATTTGTAATTTGGTTTGTAATTCTTTCGACTATACGTAGGGATTTAAGTTATCCGTCAGTAGTAAATTGGATGATATCAGGTGTCAGATGGTTATCATGTAAACTCCCTAAAAAACTCCGAAGCTGATGGTGCAATGACCCATGCTAGAGTCCGAATAGGATTAACAGTTTTTCAAATAATTTTTCAAAAAATTACAGATAGTTTTAAAACATTACAACCGGACTTTAATGAATGGATTACAGTAATATTCGATGGTACTACAGGTACAATGCCTGATACCAAAAGTAATTGTGAGAAATTTGGTAAATCTAAATCTGGGCGAGGAGAAAGTGCTTATCCTCGTCTAAGAATGCTAACATTACTTGCAGTTTCAGCACGTCTAATTCTAGATATAGCGT
>JAJPJF010000103.1 GCA_021324415.1 Nostocales cyanobacterium Centralia_MAG_434 | reverse complement strand
TAACAAGGCTGCCCTTTTTCTCGGCATCGGCTCCCTCACGGATCAACCACGTTCGGCTTTGCCGTGCCGCAGGCTCAGGCTGGCGATTTTATTTTTTTGGATCTCCCCACCTCAGATCTTCTACCCACTTCTTGTGTCCCCCTCCACCTCGGATCACCAAAACTGCACATGAGCCAATTTAATTTGTTAATCGACACTTGCTGTGGTTTATTGATTTCATTCACGGGTATTGGGTTTAAGGCGCTTTCATTTGGCCTTGCTGAATTTGATCATGAATTATGTTTGTAGGTATTTTTGTAGTTAGAGTTAAAACCCTTGTCAATTAATATAGCAGGAGAGACTTGTTAATCTAAGATTATAAAAAAATATTCTTTTTTAAAGATTAAATAAAGATTTTATGAAAGATTGCATAATCTTTATGCATAATCTTTATGCATAATTTCCAGAATGTAGTTAGTCTTTTAGGATTACTCTCATTTAAAGCTAGATTAACAGCTAATATCTGACTTTTCACTGCATGTAGAAAAGGAATTTTTGGGTTTTCCAATCTCTGATTTTATTCGGAACTATTGTCAATAATTTTGGACTATAGACATATTAGAAATAAATATTGTAAAGTGTATTTTATTGTTTCACTACCTTGCCTGAGAATGATTGAATAAAGCTCAATTTGCTGTAAAAATCAAATCTTTAACCCTATTTAGTCATTTGTCTACTAACTAGGCTCCTGGGAAAATGTTTTTGCTAGACAAGCGAACTCAAGTTTAAAATTAAGACAATATTAACATTATGTAAATGGTTTTTCCAAGCTACTTTATATACTTGTTCATCTGCTTATTTAAAACTGAGTTCTCAAATGACTATCGACATAATTTGTATGGTCAGCTTTTCTAAAATTGAGAGCGCTACTTAGTCGTTCATTTAAACTATAAATGACTAATGAAGAGGGAGCCCAAAAAAATTCCTTAGAATCGCTGAAACTTTTATCATCTATAAGTTTCACCCAATTTGAGTAAATATTCAAAAATCAGCTAACAGATGGTTATTAAAGCCTTAGTATGCGTATAGTTCATATATTGAACCATGTTCAAGAGATTGGTAATGGAATTATCAATGTGGCTGTTGATTTAGCTTGTCTACAAGCAAAAGCTGGTCATGATGTGGCAGTCATTTCTGGTGGCGGTGAATACGAGATACTCCTCTCACGTTGTGGGGTCAAACACTATCAGCTAGATCAGACCAGAAAACCGATACGTATTCTGAAAGCAGCAGTACGCTATCGAGCAATTATCAAAGAATTTCAGCCAGATGTCGTTCACGCTCATATGATGACAGGAGTAGTACTAGCACGCTTGTTACGAAGTGGGCATAAGTATGTTTTGGTTTCTACAGTGCATAATGAATTTCAGCGTGCGAGCGTGCTGATGGGTCTCGCTGAACGGGTGATTGCTGTTAGCCATGCCGTTCAAACGTCTATGGTACGGCGCGGTGTACCAAAGAGCAAGTTGCGGGTAATTTGCAACGGGACTGTGGGTAGTCCCCGCACTCGTCAAATACAAGAGTACGAGTCTTTACCTTTACAGCATCCAGCGATCGCCACTGTTGCAGGAATGTACAAACGCAAGGGTATTGCTGAATTAATCCATGCCTTTGAACAAATCGCCCATTTATTTCCACAAACGCATCTGTATATAGTCGGAAATGGTCCTGAACGCTTAGTATTTGAAGCACAGGCAAGAGCAACTGCTGTAGCTGATCGCATTCATTTTGAGGGCTTCCAGCCTGAACCACAGCGTTATTTGCTATCGTGTGACATATTCGTGCTTGCTTCTCACCATGATCCTTGTCCGCTTGTACTTTCGGAAGCGCGTGAAGCAGGCTGTGCTATTGTTGGTACTCAAGTAGACGGCATTCCGGAAGCATTGGATAATGGGCAAGCTGGTCTTTTGGTACCACCAAAAGATAGCGATGCCTTAGCCAAGACCCTAGCACAACTGTTGAATCATTCAGATGTACTACACGAGTGGAAACAAAGGGCTCATCAAGGAATAGAACGGCTAAATGTTACCCGCGTTCACCAGGAAACCCTCTGTGTGTATGATGAGTTGATCATGAAATTGAACAACATTGATTCGTCTGCACCAGAACATCACCCACTATGGGGAAACTGATGCTTGTGCTGACGATGAGCTAAGGTGTCTAGCAAACAACTTCAGATGCTTGCCTGGGTTTGTTCCAAGCAAACCTTCAATGTCTGTGCTAGCTTCCCAACGTATGGTTCTTCAAGTAGATGAATGTGATCTCCTGGGACAAATACCAGCCTTATTACAACGGATATCTGTCTTTTTGTAGCGAATTAACACACACTCGTGTGGTATTTTCTTTTTAAGGATCTCCCTTAGTTGTGCGATTGCCCTTCGGGCAGTGCGCGAGAGCGCAATCATTTACGTGGCATCATGCCCTCCTAGATTGCAATTGGTGCTTCAATGCCAATCATCCCCACAAAACCAGGAAGATGTTTGATGCGATCTATCCAAGCCAACACGTTGGTATAAGGAGTGAGGTCGATTTTGCCATCGCCAGCCAAGGCCACATAGGGGAAGACTGCCACATCAGCGATTGTCGGATGCCCTAACTCTAGCCATTGTTGATTCGCTAAATGGTCATTCAATTGGGTCAAAATGAACTCTGATTTTTGGAGCGCCCGTTCTAGATTAATGCTAGTAGCTTTAAATAAGTGGTATAAACGCGCTGATTCCGGCCCTTGCCGTATCTCTCCTGCGGTTGTAGAAAGCCAACGCACCACCCGACTCATTGCTTGTGGCTCTAAGGGTAACCATGATTCACCACCGTACTGCCGTGCCAGATACACTAGAATTGCTTGAGCATCGGCCAGTACTGTATTGCCATCCACTAACAATGGTACTTGTCCAAAGGGATTCAATGCCAAGAATTCCGGTTGCTTATGCGCTCCTGCCATCAAATCGACTTTGATCCACTCGTAGTCTAAACCCAACATAGACAGCATCAGTTTGACTTTGTAGCAATTACCAGACAATTCGTGACCATAGAGCTTAATCATGAGTTAATCCTCCAGATGGGGTAAATACAAATTGGTAAATAACGGACACTCAGTAGGGAAGGATTCACGCTTTAGAGATGCTAGGGGGGCGAGGGTACATAAGGCATCCCAACTGGGAAATGTCAGCTTGATAGATGAAAAATAGGGAAATACGCGATTCATCAGCTTTATGTACCGAACGAACGGTACATAAAAACTTTACCGAACGAACGGTACAATGTCAACAGCTAATCTTTTTATATTCACAAAATGCCTAAACAGACTTATATTCCCTGCCTTTTGCGTCTGTTTCGCCAGTATGGCTACGATGGTGCCACCTTATCCAAAATTTCTGAAGCCACGCTCTTGGGTAAAGCCAGCCTTTACCATCATTTTCCCGGTGGTAAAGATGAGATGGTGGAGACGGTGCTCGATTATATTCAGCAGTGGTTAGTTCAAAATATTTTGTCGGCACTCCAGAGTGAAGGGGATGCTCTAACAAGGTTGCGACGTATGTGCGAGTGCCTGAATGAACTTTATGAAGGAGGAGAGCAACCCTGTCTATTTGCGATTTTGTTGCTGGGTTCGGCGCGTGATGTGTTTCACGATCAAGTCAAAGCACTCTTTCGTACCTGGATTGATGCGATCGCTGATGTCTTAATTGGAGCGGGGATCAATCAAAAACTTGCCCGCCACCGGGGGGAAAATGCGGTCATCATGATTCAGGGGGCATTAATTTTGTCTCAAGGATTAGATGATCCATCTGTTTTTCAACGGGTAATTCAGCGATTACCAGAAGACCTTTGCCGACCCGGGTAAGTTGTCACTTGTATAAAGTAGAACTCTTGCAAAAGTTTTTTGTGATATAGTCAGGCATTTGAGTTCTCTAAGTAGAATTACTTCCCATTACAAATTGTCATTGACTTAACCGCCCGATTCACCCATTTTTTTCCAAAACAAACCTGCTTGGGAGGAAAAAATTGTCATTTACATTCCCTTGCTAAAGGTAAACTTATGTTACAGGCTCTGTGCCAACTATTTCAGTTAGACACTAATGACAAGTTCTACTGTACCCTCAGATCAGCCTGAGTCTGATTCGTTCCCCAGTGACGATTTCCATGCTCAGCTGTCTGCCAGCTTTTTGTACAATACTATTAACGGCATAAGTGACCCCATTTTCGTCAAGGATCGTCATCATCGTTGGGTTCTGGTCAACGATGCCTTCTGTAAGCTAATGGGCTACCCGCGAGCACAACTGATCGGGAAGACCGATTATGAGTTTTTCCCACAAACACAAGCCTCTAGTTCTTGGGAAAGTGATGAGTACTTGTTCACTAATAGACTGCCTACGGAAACCGAAGAGCGTTTTACCGATGCTCAGGGGAATGTAGGTGTCATTTCCATCTGCAAGAGTTGGTTTTGTGATCATGCTGCTAACCCCTTTATTGTCGGTACAATTCGAGACATCACACTTAAAGTTCAAGCTAATGAAGCCCTAGAACGTAGTAATGCACTACTCAAGGCACAGCAAGAAGCTGCCCTCGACGGAATTCTCGTTGTCGATGAAAATAATCAAGTCGTTTCTTACAATCAGCAATTTCATCAAATCTGGCAAATTCCTGAATCTCTAGTGCAGCAAGGTGATGATCGCAAAATTTTAGCATCCGCCATCACAAAACCAGAAAATCCAGAGGAATTTTTGGCCAAGGTAGACTACTTATACCAGCATCCAGAGATTGTCAGTCGAGATGAAATTGCCCTCAAAGATGGACGTACCTTAGATCGCTATACTACTGCTGTCCGCACCCCGGATGGCCATTACTATGGCAGAGTTTGGTATTTTCGCGATCTCAGTGAGCGAAAACGTGCAGAACAAGCCCTTCAGCAATCACAAACTCAACTTAAGCAACAAGCCGATAATTTGCAGCAGACCTTAACAGAACTGACGCAAGCTCAGACTCAACTGATTCAAAGCGAGAAAATGTCGAGTCTAGGTCAACTCGTTGCCGGAGTAGCCCACGAAATTAATAATCCCATTAGCTTTATCTACGGTAATCTGACACACGCAAGAACCTACATTCAAAACCTCATTAGGCTTGTCCAACTTTACCAACAACATTATCCTGCTCCTAGCCCCGCGCTTGCTGCTGAAATTAGCGAGATTGACTTAGAATTTGTGCTCAACGATCTCCCCAAGCTGTTGAGATCAATGCAGACCGGAACTGACCGGATTTGTGAAATTGTGCGCTCTCTTCGCAACTTTTCACGTTTAGATGAATCAGGGTTGAAAGCGGTTGATCTTCATCAAGGGATTGATAGCACTTTGATGATTCTGCAACATCGGCTAAAAGCTACCCCCAAGCGAAAAGAAATTCAGCTTGTCAAAGCTTATGAGGAACTACCCTTGGTTGAGTGTTATGCTGGCCAACTTAATCAGGTGTTTATGAATATTCTCAGCAATGCTATTGATGCATTAGAAGCCGCACTCAGCGATCCCCAAACTCAATTGTTTGTGACTGGGCAACAGCCAACTATTACCATTCGTACTTCTATTGTAAACAGCCAACGAGTTGCTATTAGCATTGCAGACAATGGCTGTGGAATTCCGCAATCAGTTCGCCAACGCCTGTTTGACTCCTTTTTTACTACCAAACCTGTTGGTAAAGGCACTGGTCTGGGGTTATCAATTAGTTATCAAGTTGTCACTCAAAGACATCACGGTTCTCTAGTATGTCTTTCCGAACCAGGACAAGGTACAGAGTTTGTGATTGAGATTCCCATTAAACATGCTCGCATCTCATAAATGATAGCTCACAGGGAAGGTTGAGGCAGCAGAAATTTTCCTATAAACTTTTATCATCGCGATAATCTTGTCTACAAGACTCAGAAAATTACTCAGGTGTTATGGGCTCATAAATTCCCCCAGCACACAAACTTTTCATATATGGAGATGATCATGACCGATACCTTACCCGACTCGATCCAGCGCACATTTGATGTGGAAAAATCGGTCCGCTTTTCTCCGGACAAAGCCATCGTGACGGAAATACTCATTACCAAACATTCCAGCATTGCTGTCTGGGGTGTACATCCTGGACAACAAGTCCCTGCACACACTCACCCCGACGGACAAGATACCTGGATCATGATTAGGGGAGAATTGACCTACTATCTTGGTAACGGACACAAGAAAATTATTTCTGCTGGACAAATCGATGTTGCCGAACCATCGCAGGTTCACGGGGCCACTAATGAGGGAGCAGAAGACGCGGTGTTTGTCTCTATCTATTCTGCTCCCAGTCTCAAAGTCATCCCCGCATCCCCTTGATTGCACCCTTGTATAGCAGCTGTAACGTAAAACGGGTAACTCAAACCATTAGAGCACAAGGATTTTTGGGTATTGAGAAACGTTTTTTAAATACAGAACTCCGTAACTAAGAAGTTACGGAGAAGAACATAACAACTCTTTTAAGAATGTGTAAAGTATCCTTGGATACTAAAGACAAGTTAACAGCAATACAATAGAGGTCAATAAAACCCCGTGCTAACCAAGGTCCACAGGGCAGTCTATGTATCATCAGTTGAAGGTTTGTCTATCCAGATACACCGTAGCATTCAGACTAAGTCAGGTCAATTAACAGCAAGTAAAGAAAGTCTTAAATGATGCCGTGCCACAGGGGTACAAGACACGCCAAAAACTATAAGGAATCTATCAGCTTGTTGTCTCAAAAGTACTAAGTAGTATGTTGATTTTGTCTTCAAGTTCTGACTTTTACCAAAACCGGAACTTTTTCGGTGAATGATTGTCTCTTTTGCATCTAGATATTGTTCAATGTCGAATAACCATGACTCCCAATCTTTATTGAATGATTTGAAGATTTATAAGAATAGAGGGAGTGCCGGACACTTTTGACCAGCACAAAGAGTGCGCAAGTGAGGGGATACAGGAAAACTGACGGGAAATGGGGGCGGCGGCAGCGGAAGGCAAGCGCTCTACTGGGGAGTGGGGTGTTTTTGCAGAAACGCAAAAAGCCACCCTCTCCCACCGAGCATGGCTAAATCGTGATTCAGAATTTACCTGACAAATTTTATCCTCCAATTGGGCACAACTCGGGCAGCAAACTCAGAAAGTAATTGCTGATTTATCTGAGCTTATTGTCCATTCAGCTTCTTTGCTCTTCATCATTTCAACCACCCTTTAAAGGGTACTCTTGATTGGGGATTGGGTACTGGCATTGACCCCTTTGACTATCTTTCCTATGCTCAAAGCATTCTAGGTGATGATAATGAAGCCATAATCAGGACTTATCAACGCTTTGAGATTAAATCTGGTACAATCACCAGAATCTCATATATTCACTATTTATTCTCTGTTCTAGCTGCTTTCTCAGCTTTGATTTTGCTTATTGTCTTCAGCGCTTCTGCTTTGTCTTCCTTACGTACCTTAAAGAATTTTGGTAGTTTATCGGTAGGAGGCGCGATTAAGGAGTCAAAGCCGAATACATCCCGACCGGGCAAAAACCTTGCTTTAATCTCCACAAACGAAGCATGGCCCTGTTGTTCTTTTGGTGTTTTGGGGTTGAATCTAAAGGGCCTTACTGGGGCATCTCTCCACAGCACAGGCACATGAGACGCTTTCATAAACATCATTGTGGATAGCGATGAAGTATCCTCTCGCTTGATGTATTCTAAGCGCTCAGGG